>DIRE01000075.1 GCA_002426575.1 Clostridiaceae bacterium UBA5444
CTATTTTATGCAGAAGGGCTCAAAGTGGATTTTCTTATAATTCGTATACTACATCATCGGAGTATTTAGGAGAGTTTAGAATCCTGCTTGAAGATTTAATAAGAGAAAATATATTGAGCGAGGATAAAATAAAAATAGAGGTGAATGCTGCAATAGAAGCAATAAATAAAGCATTTGGCAATTAGATAATAGCTGGTGTTATAATTATACAATAAATTTATTATTCTATTGACGGCAACTAATATATATGGTACACTACTAAAAAATAAATCAAAAAGCAATGATAAGGAAATAGTATGTATATCTTATGATTAAAGAGAGCTAGGGGTGGTGGAATCCTAGTATTTGCGGATATATTGAATGGGCCTTTGAGCGAGAGCCGAAAAATAAGTAGGCGACACGTGTATCTCACGTTACGAGGTTAGGATATCGGTTTTTCCTGTATCTGAATTTGAGATGGTTGTGTATATTATAAAGTATATTAACCTACTGAGGTGGCACCGCGTGTGATGATTCGCCCTCTATAGACTAAAAGTCTATAGGGGGCTTTTTTAATTTATAAAAAGGGGGAGAAGATTTTGGAAAATAATAAAGGGTATTTCGGGGAGTTTGGAGGAAGCTATGTACCAGAGGCGCTTAAAAAGGTGTTAAAAGAAGTCGAAGAGAATTTCTACAAGTACATTGAAGATGAAGAGTTTTTAAAAGAACTTGATTATTACCAAAAGCAGTATATTGGACGTGAGAATCCACTGTATTTTGCTGAAAGACTTACAGAGAAGGCTGGCGGAGCAAAGATTTATTTAAAAAGAGAGGATTTAAATCATACTGGTGCTCATAAGATAAATAATGCTATGGGTCAAGCACTTTTAGCAAAAAGAATGGGGAAAAAGAGGATAATAGCTGAAACAGGAGCGGGGCAGCACGGTGTTGCAACTGCAACAGTATGTGCTTTATTTGGAATGGATTGTACCATATATATGGGAGAGGTTGATATAAAAAGGCAGGAGTTAAATGTGTTTAGAATGGAACTTTTAGGAGCTAAAGTTGTTCCCGTAAAGCGAGGTAATGCCACGTTAAAGGAAGCAGTTGATGCAGCATTAGAAGATTTTGTGGAAAATGCTGATGATACGTTTTATATTATAGGATCTGCAGTAGGACCACACCCATATCCAACCATGGTAAGAGAGTTTCAAAGCATAATAGGCAAGGAGGCAAGAAAACAGATTTTGTCTGTTGAAGGAAGGCTTCCAGATTATTTAGTGGCATGTGTTGGCGGAGGAAGTAATTCAATAGGACTATTTCATCCATTTATTGAAGATAAGTCAGTTAAAATGATAGGGGTGGAGCCTGCAGGGAAAGGTATTAATACAAAAGATAATGCAGCATCCATATTAAATGGAAAGGTTGGGGTTATACATGGATTTAAATGCTATGTGCTCCAAGATTCAAATGGCGAATTAGCACCTGCCTATTCAATAGCAGCAGGTCTTGATTACCCTGGTGTTGGGCCTGAGCATAGTTATCTTCATTATATAAATAGGGCTGAGTATGTAGGAATAACAGACGCTGAAGCCGTAGATGCATTTTATACATTATCTAGGTATGAAGGAATAATACCAGCTCTTGAAAGTGCTCATGCAGTTGCATATGCAATTAAACTTGCCAAAACCTTGCCTAAAGATAATATAATTATTGTAAATTTGTCAGGCAGAGGGGACAAGGACGTGAAACAGATAAAAGATACTATGAATATAGGGGCAATTTAATAGTTTATGGCTAAAAGTATTAAATATAAGACCATTTTTCTATATAATATCTTCTAAAAGATATGTATACTATGATACGAGTATATTTTACTAGGAGGTTTTTTTATGTATAATTTAGACATTGGTGTTATAGTGCAATTAGAAGACATACTTAAAAATGGTGTAGAGACAATTGAAAAGTTAGGCCTTAATGTTTGCCAGCTTAACTGCTCGAATCCAGATCTTTATACTGAAGAAAATGCTGAAAAGATTAAAAAAGTGATGGATGGCAAGATAAAGGTATCTAGCCTTTGGGCAGGATGGCCATTACCTGCAAGATGGGATTTTATAGATGGACCTCACACACTAGGACTTGTTCCTGTAGCCTATAGGGCAGAGAGGATACATGCTTTAAAAAAAGGTGCGGATTTTGCAAAGATGATAGGAGTTCATGATGTTACAACTCATGTAGGATTTATACCTGAAAACCCTACAACTACAGAATACAGAGAAACCGTAATTGCAATAAGAGAAGTTGCTGATTATTGCAAGAGCCTCGATATTTATTTTAACTTTGAAACTGGTCAGGAAACACCTATTACACTAATTAGAACCATTGAAGATGTTGGACTTGATAACCTTGGAATTAACATAGATCCTGCAAACCTTCTCATGTATGGGAAAGCAAACCCTGTAGATGCAGCAGGAATATATAAAGATAAAATAAGAGGGGTTCACGTTAAAGATGGCAAATATCCTACAAATGGCAGAGAGCTTGGAGATGAAACTGCAATTGGAGAAGGAATGGTAGACTTCCCAGCACTTATTGATAAGCTCCATGAAAATGGATATAAAGGGCCTCTTATAATAGAAAGAGAAATATCTGGAGATCAGCAGAGAACAGATATATTAAAGGCAAAGGAAAAACTTAATTCTATATTAGCCAAGTATTAATGATAAAGAATTTCAGGGGTGATTATAATCATCCCTGAAATTCTTTACTTTCAAATTTAAAAAACTTAAAAATAAAATAAAAGACTATAAATATTATAAACGTAAATACAGAGTTAATTAGAAATACTTTGCGAATCCCAAATGCATCGCTTAAAAAACCTCCAGCCATGCTGCCAATTATTCTTCCAAATCCCATTCCTATAAGGCCATTCATTGTTTGCCCTGATACTTTAAGCTCTTTTGGTATATTCCTATTTATGTATGTAGCCGTACAGTAAGAAAAGACTATGAAAGAACTACCATGGAGCAGGTTAACTAATAGCATTAAATATGTATTCTGTACAGAATATGTAATAAACCAACGCAGAGACATTATAAATGATGATATAAGCAAAGTAGTTTTAATACTAAGTTTGTCTACTATTTTGTTAGAAAGCAGCAAAAACGGGGTCTCGCTTAATGCAGCCATAAGCATTGCCAATCCCAAAAGCCTGTTGCCTGCACCTAAACTTTTGTAGTATACAGGGAAAAAGCTATTATAAAAACCTAAAGATATTTGAGCCATCATATTAAAAAGCATAAGTATCATTATATCTTCATGCTTTAATATTTCTGTCACAGATACTTTATTTTTTTTGGCTTGATGTCCAACTATTTTGGGGAGCTTTCTAATATATATAATGGCGCCAATGGTTATTAAAAAGTAAATAGGAAAGATAAAATTTATATTTTTATCAGAGAAATATCCTGCCACAAATGCCATAAATGCATAGCCAATAGTTCCAGCAAGACGTATGGAGCCAAACCTTAAATTAGTGGTATCCAAAAATTCAAGGGTTATGGCATCGGTCAATGGGTTTATAGATGTTTGAAAAAAAGTATATATGGATATTATTAAAAACAGGTAATAGAAGTTACTAGATGCTTTATACAAAAGGAAAGAAACCCCGCTAAAAAACACCATAATAATTAATATATTATTTTTACTGCTTGCCCTATCCCCAGCGCTCCCCCATATTGGTTGGGCGAATATTGAAATAAATGGACCAATAGATAAAAGTATACCTATGTATGAACTATTAAATCCCATATTATTTAGATACACTGGGGTGAATATACCATATATTGCAGTTAACATATATATTAATGCATATACAGATAAAAAATAATATAATTGTTTGTTATCATTAGTATTTTTCATGGTACAAGTCCCCCATCCTGCCCCTAAGAGATAATAGCCTATTTAAGATTAAAACTAGTTATAATATAGTCCTCCTTAATAGGATACCACATCTGGATGGTGTCTATTATAAATTCTTTGTGTATGTCTTTACCTTGTATAAGATGGCAGGCTTCCTCATATTCTTTATCAGACCAATCCTTTTTTGCAAAGTTAGGGTTTGCAATTGATATATGATATTCCCTGTCTTTGTAGGTATCTGCAGGGGTAATATTAAACCCTAAAGCAGAATCATCAATTATTTTTGATATATTTATAAGATGCTCATTTTTAATTACATGTATATTGACTGATTTATAAGGGGGGTTAAAACAGCTTGCACCATTTATCTCAACTGGAAAGGGCTTTTGGCTTGCCAGATTATGATTTAAAATAGAAATAAGCTTAAATATTTGTTCTTCATCATTGTAAACCAATTTTGACAAAGTAATATGAAGCTCCGGATATTCATCATAGAGCCCATAAATATTTGAAATCTCTTTTTGGTATTTAGACAACTGATTTTTAATATGGTTTGGTATAAGGGCAACCATATATAAATCCTTTTCCATATAGACCACATCCTAGCTATTTTGACAAGAGAACATTTTGGTGTAAAATTATACTAGTACAATATTATTAGTGCGATCCTGTAATAAGTAATATGGTTAATTAAAAATACCATATTATTATATTATAAAGAAAGGATATAAAAAATCAAATAAATACGATATTTTGCATAAGCTGGAGGTTAGCGGATGCTTATAACAACTGATAAGTCTGTCATGGATACTTTTAAAAAGCATGTTATAATAATAATTTCACTTATATTTATAGCTATATTTTCAATTATATTATTATTGTTCTTAAATTTAAAGAACAGCTATAACGATAACGCACTAATAGATACATTAGGAAAGCAAAGGTCAGTCACTCAGATTATGACGAAGAATTCTCTATACATATATGAGTTTAAAACATCAATTAATTCAAATTCAAATCCAAGCACTAATACTAAAAACTACAATAAAGTAAGTACTGCTATACAAGAGTTAAAAGAGTCTAGAGATGAATTTGACAAGCAATATAATTCTATAATAAAAGGATACGTTGTAGTAGATAATAGAACCATAAGCCTTAAAGGGGACTTAAAAGAATTAGAGCCATTTATAGATGGAAGTAAGGCCCTGTGGCCAGAGTTTAAAGAATCCATAGATATATTAATTGATGAAAATAGTGATGTGGGTAGAGTAAATGGGGCAATGAGATATATAAAAGACAATAATGAAAAGCTGTTTATGCATAGTAATAATATAACTAACTCAGTTATCGACTATTATAGACATAGGAGTTTAACCTTATTTTATATATTCCTATTTGTAGCAATCTCTGTTTTGATACTGCTTACCTATTTTTTTGTATATGATTATAAAAATCTTTTTGAACCTCTAAGTGCACTCTATAAAACATCATCCGGGGTTAATGCAAATGAAGCTAATATAGATAATCAAACTTTAGTACACCCATTAAATGGAGATATTATCCCAGTTAAGCCAGAGGTTCAAGCTATTTTTAACAGGCTAAAAGGGCTAGTTGTGCTGATTGAGAATCTCAACAAAAATGTACCATTTAAAGAAATATTGCAATATATATTTGATTCTTTTTCTGATTATATACCCTACACCTATATAGGTGTTGCGCTTATTGAAAACGACAGAAAAACTATAAAGGCGTCCTATGGTGTCACTGGAAAATACCATGAGAACCTGCCTAAAAGATTTTTAGGATATAGAGCAGAGCTTAAAAATACTAGCCTTGAAAGAATAGTTGACACTGGAGAAGAAAGGGTAATAAATGACCTTGAAGAGTATGTAAAAGGGAAACCTTTAAAGGAATATAATAGGATATTGCTTGAGGAGGGCATAAGATCATCTATAACCTTCCCACTTAAAAACAATATAGAAACTGTTGGCATTATATTTTTTTCTAGCAACAAAAAAAATGTATACCAAAAAGATCATATAGAGTTTTTAAAAACTCTTGCAAATAGCATAACAATGAGCCTTGAAAAGGATATATTTGTAGATGATATGATAGTAAGTTCAACCCTTGCCCTTGCAGTTTTAACTGAGGATAGGGATCCTGACACTGGAGGACATCTTAAGAGAATGACAATCTATTCAAAGGCTATTGCGGAAATATTATCAAGACAAGATAAATATAAGGATATAATAGATATAGAATATATAAGCAGCATTGAGAGGTTTAGTCCTCTTCATGATATTGGGAAAGTTGCCATAAGGGATGATATACTGCTAAAGCCTGCAAAGCTTACTAAAGAGGAGTTTGAAATAATGAAGAGCCATACCACATATGGAGGAGATGTTTTAAGGCAGGCTGATGAAAACCTTAAAAAGAAGGGCAGAAGCATATTTAAAATGGGTATTGAAATAGCTGAGGGGCACCACGAAAAGTGGGATGGCACAGGCTATCCTAGAGGCAAAAAAGGTGAAGATATTCCTTTAAGTGCAAGGATTGTTGCTATAGCTGATGTGTTTGATGCTCTAACAAGCAAAAGACCATATAAGAGGGCATTTACCTTTGAGGAATCTGTAGATATACTTAAAGAGGGAGCTGGTAAGCACTTCGACCCATATATAATGAATGTATTTATAGAAAATATTGATGAGATAAAAATGATTTACAATGATTTTAAAGAGCAAAATATATTATGATGTGAGGGGATATAATATGGAGATTTTTAAAGAACCTATTTTTAGATATTTTGAACAGATTTCAAAAATTCCAAGAGAGTCTGGTAATGAAAAGGCTATAAGCGATTATTTAGTTAGCTTTGCAAAGGAGAAAAAGCTTGAGGTTTTGCAAGATGAGGCAATGAACGTTATAATCAAAAAACCCGGTACAAAGGGATATGAGAATGCTCCAACAGTAATAATACAAGGTCATATGGACATGGTTTGTGATAAGAACAAGTCTACAGATCACGATTTTGGGAAGGATCCTATAAAACTAAAAGTAGATGGAGATATGATATATGCAGATAATACAACCCTTGGAGGGGATGACGGGATTGCAATTGCATATGCTCTTGAACTTTTAGCATCAGATGACATATACCATCCGCCAATTGAGGTGCTTATGACTGCTAATGAAGAGGTTGGAATGGATGGTGCCATAGCAGTAGATCCTAAAAACCTAACTGGAAATATACTTATAAATATAGATTCAGAAGAAGAGGGTAGAATACTTGTAAGCTGCGCAGGGGGGATAACCACAAAACAAACCCTTCCAATTGTATGGGACACTTTAAAGGGTGATGGCAGGCACTATGATATAAGTATAAGAGGCCTAAAAGGAGGACATTCAGGGTCTGAAATAAACCTTGGAAGGGGAAACTCAAATATACTTATGGGCAGAGTGTTAAAAAGATTGATTGATGAGGTTGATATCTCTATTGCTAGCATAAATGGAGGACAGAAGGTAAATGCAATACCAAGAGAGGCAGATGCGCAAGTTTTTGTAAAGAAGGCAGAAAAAGAAAAGTTTTTAAAGCTTATTGATGAGCTAAATGCCATATTAAAATTAGAACTTAGGGCATCAGATCCTGATGTTATGATTTGTGCAAAAGAGTCAGATGAAAAACTAAACAAAGTATTTTCAAAGGAAACAGCGAGAAAGGCAATCTATTCTCTACTGCTTATTCCAAATGGAATACAGACAATGAGCATGGAAATAGAAGGATTAGTTGAAAGTTCATCAAATATAGGTATTGTTACAACATTAGATGAATCAATTATATTTGAAAGTGCTGTAAGAAGCTCTGTAAAAAGCCTTAAAAAGCTCATTTTAGATAAATCAAAAGCTGCAGCAAACCTTTTAGGGGCAGGCTTTGAGGGGGTTGCAGATTACCCAGAATGGCAGTATGAGCCAGACTCGAAAATAAGGGAGCTTTTTGAGAAAGGATATAAAGAATTTTATGGAGAGGAGCCAGAGATAGTGGCAATACATGCAGGCCTTGAGTGTGGACTATTTAAAGAAAAGATGCCTCACCTTGATATGGTATCTTTTGGCCCTAATATATATGATGCACATACTCCTAACGAACATATGAGTATCTCTTCTGTTAAAAGAACTTGGGAATACTTCTTGTCTGTGCTAAAGAAAATAAAGTAACAAAAAATACAAATAGCCCATAAATGGGCTATTTCCATATATATTTAAAAGGAGTATAAAACTCCTTTAGTTGTTATCTATATAATACTATCAATGTTATGATTATTTATGTAAAAACCATGAATAATCTGTTAAGGTTTAGTAATGATTATATAATGTGTTTAAATTTGTTTGTATGCAATTAGGAGAGATAATAAATGGCAAAACTTACTGAGATGAATATAAAAAGAGTAGTCGGAGAAACAGTGTATAAAAGGGGCCTTGATATATATTTAAAAAACAAAATTAGAAGTTTTGATATAAATGAGGTTATTGATGGATATTATTATGTCTATGCTGATGTTGAATCGTCCTCAGGAGATAGGGTATATAGTGTTACCCTAGAGGTAGAAAAAGGGGACGAGTTAGCTGACTTTGAGTGTGAATGTCCCGTATACTATGGAAGTTTCCATTATTATGACTATACATTATGCAAGCATGTGGTTGCAGTAGCAATAAAGCTTGTAAGAGAAAAAGAGGAGTTATTTAGACAAAGCAAAATAAAAAGGATGCAAAAAGGTTCGGATATAATTGATGCCATTAAGATGGCAGGTACAGATATAAAACCATTAAAGCAGGAAGTAAATCTTGGGATAATATATGAATATGAACCTTCACAAAAACGTAACTCCAGATCTTCCATTGAGCTTAAAATTGGTACTAATAGATTATATGTAGTTAAAAATATTAAGGAATTGCTTGAAGAGATAAAATACAAAAAGAAGACTATTACTTTTGGAAAGGGATTTACTTATGACCCAGAAACCCATGTGTTTAGCGAGGAAGACCAAAGGATAGTAGACCTTCTTATGGAGCTTTATGAGATAAATGATAGGGTTAGTGAATATTACACCTACATAAAAGGGCCTGCAAGGTTTCTTGTAGGAAAAAAGGCGTATTTAACTGACGGCCAGCTAAAGAGAATGTTTTCATTATTAGAAGGCAGGGAATTTGAAGCCGTAATAAATAGATATGTACATGATCCTATTACAATACTAAATGAAGATATTCCCCTAGAGTTTAACCTAACTACAAATGACCAAAGCTTTGTATTGAAGCAGCAAAGTCTAATGCCAATTCCTCTTACAGTGGATGGTGAGTACTTTTTCTATAAAGATAAAATATATAAGCCTTCAAAGAAGCAGAAGGATTTTTATATACCAATATATAATGGATTTATGGAGCATAAAAACAATTCTATAAAGTTTGATAAGAGTTTAGGAGATAAGGTTGTATATTATGTAGTACCAGGTCTTAAAGATGTAAGCAAGACAGTTACAACTGATAAATACTTTGAAAATAACTTTTATGAGAGGCCTATAAAGGTTAATATGTATTTTGATAAATTTAAAGATTATATTATATCTAATGTAGAGTTTAATTATGGAACTATAAATATAAATCCACTAAAATCGGATTTAAAGCAAAAACTGGCAAATGAAAGCGGAAAGGGAATACTAATAAGGGATGCGGATACAGAGTCTAAGGTTTTAAAGTTATATGAAGATTTGGGCTTTTCTGTAGCAAAAGATAGTTTTGCCATGAATGATGAGGATAAAATTATGGTATTTTTATCAGAAGGCATAAAAAAACTTCAAGAGATTGGAGAGGTTTATTATTCTGAAAGCTTTAAAAATATAAAAATATATAAGACGCCAAGTTTTAAATCTAGTATAAGTGTAAATGAAAATGACTTTCTAGAATTTGATTTTGATATTGAGGGTGTAAACAAATCAGAACTGAAATATATATTTGATTCAATAAAGAAGAAAAAGAAATACTACAGGCTTAAAGAAGGCGACTTTTTACCTCTTAATTCTAAAGAGCTAAATGATGCTGCCAAGCTTTTTGAGTATATTGGTATAAGAGATAGCGAGTTTAAAGATGGGAAGGTGCTTTTGCCAAAATATAATGCCCTCTATATTGAAGATGGTATTAATGAAAGCAATATGACATATGTAGAGAAAAGTCAGGGATTCAAAAGCCTCATAGATACATTAGAAGGTGTTCAAAAATCTGAGTTTAAAGTACCAGCTCATATTGACAATGTTTTAAGAGGATACCAAAAGGTGGGCTTTAAATGGTTTAAAACACTGTCTGCTTGTGGATTTGGAGGGATACTTGCAGATGAAATGGGCCTTGGAAAAACACTTCAGGCATTAGCTTTTATAGAATCTGAATTAGAGGAACAAGGACAGGAAAAAGGACCTGTACTTATAGTGGTTCCTACATCCCTCGTATATAATTGGCAAGAAGAGATAGATAAGTTTATTCCAAGCATTAAAGCATTGGTTATTACAGGGAGCAAAGATGAAAGGGATGAATTAAGAAAAACCATAAAAGACTATGATATTGTTATAACCTCTTATCCTCTTATAAGAAATGATATAGAAGAATATAAGGATATAACATTTAGCATCTGTATTTTAGATGAGGCCCAGTATATAAAAAACCCTGGATCTTTAAATGCTCAAGCAGTAAAAAATATAAATGCAAGGGTAAGATTTGCACTTACAGGGACCCCTATAGAGAATTCTCTAACAGAACTTTGGTCTATATTTGATTTTTTAATGCCAGGATACCTTCTATCTCATGGAAGCTTCGTGAAAAAGTATGAGTCTCCAATAATTAAGGATAAAGATGAAGAAGCGCTAATGGAATTAAATAAACATATACAGCCTTTTATATTAAGAAGGTTTAAAAAGGAAGTTGCAAAGGAGCTTCCTCCTAAAATAGAGCATAAGGTAATTGTTGATATGACTGATGAGCAAAAAAGGCTTTATGCTTCGTATATTGCATCAGCAAAGCAAGAGGTTGATGAACAAATAAGGGAAAATGGTTTTAATAAGAGCAAAATGAAAATACTTGCGCTACTAACAAGGCTTCGCCAGATTTGTTGTGATCCTTCAAGCTTCATTGAAAATTATGATGGGGAAAGCGGAAAGATGATGGCACTTGATGATATTTTGGAAGAAAGCATAGGATCAGGCCACAGGATACTCTTATTCTCTCAGTTTACTACTGTACTTAAAAATATAGAAAAGCGTTTAGTTCAAAATAATATAGAGTATCTATATTTAGATGGGCAAACACCATCTAAGGATAGGCTTAGTATGGTAAATAGATTTAACGAAGGGTATGGCGATGTATTTTTAATATCCCTTAGGGCAGGCGGCACAGGGCTTAATCTTACAGGGGCGGATGTGGTAATACATTTTGACCCATGGTGGAATCCTGCTGTAGAGGAACAAGCTGTAGATAGAGCCCACAGAATTGGCCAAAACAAAACCGTACAAGTTATAAAGCTATTATCTCATGGGACAATAGAGGAGAAGATATACGATCTCCAGGAAAAAAAGAAGGGAATAATACAGAGTGTATTAAATAACGGAAACACTGGAGATATTTCGCTTTCCAATATGAATGAAGAGGAGTTTAGGGAGCTGTTTGAATAAGACACATGGACAAGTAACATAATATTCTGTAAAATAGGCAGTAAAGGGTAAAATGTTTTCTACCCATTAAACTTGTAGGATAAGAGGAAATATACTTTATGGAGGCCTTATTATGTTAAGATTCGATAAGTATTTTTTGATGAAGCCAAAGGATGTAATTGAATATGCTAAAGAGAAATTAAGCATATTTGATGAAGGGTGTGATCTTGAGTGCAGGGAGATTGGCGATGGGAATTTGAATTATGTATTCCGTGTTTGGGACAATAATTCAAAAAAGTCAGTAATAATAAAGCAGGCTGGGGACACCGCACGCATATCTGATGATTTTAAACTTTCCACAGATAGAAATAGAATAGAGGCGGAAATACTTCAGCTTGAAGGGAGATTAGCACCTGGTTTTGTACCTGTTGTCTACAAATATGATAGTATAATGAACTGTTGTTCAATGGAAGATTTATCTGACCATACCATAATGAGAACTGCTTTGATTGAAAAAGAGAAGTTCCCTTTATTTACTGACCATATAACTACATTTATGGTTAATACTTTGCTTTTAACTACAGATGTTGTACTTGGTCATAAAGAGAAAAAAGAAGCAGTAAAAAGATTTATAAATCCTGAGCTTTGTGAGATAACAGAGGATTTGGTTTATACTGAACCTTACAATGATTATAGGGGAAGAAATATAGTATTTGCCCCAAACCTAGAATGGGTTAAAAAAGAGCTTTATGAGGATAAAGAACTTCTAATTGAGGTGTCCAAGCTTAAATTTGAGTTTATGAACAATGCCCAAGCATTGCTTCATGGAGATTTGCATACAGGATCCATATTTATAACAAAAGACTCAACAAAGATTATTGATCCTGAATTTGCATTTTATGGGCCTATGGGATATGACGTAGGAAATGTTATTGCAAATTTAATATTTGCATGGGCAAATGCAGACGCAACTATAGAAGATAAAAATAAAAGAGAAGATTATAAAAAATGGCTTGAAACTACAATTTCAGAGATAATAGATATGTTTAAAGAAAAGTTTATAAAGTCTTGGAAAGAAAATGTTACAGAGGTTTTGGCAAAAGAGGAAGGCTTTGATAGATGGTATCTTGGTACAGTTTTAAGAGATACATCAGCCGTTTGCGGACTTGAACTAAACAGAAGAATAGTAGGTATGGCAAAGGTTAAAGATATAACATCTATTGAGGATGAAAAGTCAAGAATGCGTGCTGAACGTATATGCATGACTGCTGCAAAACATTATATTAAAGACCGTGAGAATCACAAAAGTGGTGCAGACTTCCTTAAGACTTTAAAAGATGCAGAAAAGAAGTTTGAACGCTAAATAGGGGGGAGAATAAATGAGCACAAAAAAGGTATTTGATATGGAAACAGTACTTTTAGATGATGAAAACAGCGAGCTTATAATTATTGACCAGACATTGCTTCCTAATGAAACTAAATATCTGCACTTAAAAAAGCAGTCCCAAATTTGGAATGCAATATATGAGCTTCAAGTAAGGGGAGCTCCAGCTATAGGAGTTGCTGCTGCATATGGAGCATATCTAGGTGCTAAAGAGTCATCTGCATCAGATTATGATAAGTTTTATGAGGATTTTAAAAAGGTAAAAGACTATCTTGCAACATCTCGCCCTACCGCAGTTAACCTGTTTTGGGCACTTGACAGAATGGAAAAGTGCGTCGAGAAAAATAAAGATAAAACAGTAAGTGAGATAAAGAGGGCTTTAAAAAAGGAAGCAGACGATATTAAGGCTGAGGATGTATGGGTATGCAAGACCATAGGAGAATTTGGGTTATCTCTAATTGAGCCCAATATAGGAATATTAACTCACTGCAATGCAGGACAGCTTGCAACAGCAAAGTATGGTACAGCCTTAGCTCCAATCTATTTAGGCCATGAGAAGGGATATAACTTTAAAGTATTTGCTGATGAAACTCGTCCTCTTCTTCAAGGGGCAAGGCTTACAGCTTATGAGCTAAAAACTGCAGGAGTCGATGTTACATTAATATGTGACAACATGGCTTCAACGGTAATGAAAAATGGATGGGTACAAGCTGTATTTGTTGGTTGTGATAGAGTTGCTGCAAACGGTGACGTAGCCAACAAGATAGGAACATCAGGTGTTGCAATACTTGCTAAAAACTATGGTATACCTTTCTACGTTTGTGCCCCTACTTCAACAATTGATATGAATTGCAAAACAGGAGACGATATTCATATAGAAGAGAGAAAGCCTGAAGAAGTAACTAATAAGTGGTATAAAAAACCAATGGCACCTGAAGGGGTTAAGGTTTTCAATCCAGCATTTGATGTAACTGATTCAAAATTTATTACTGCTATAATCACAGAATATGGGATAGCAAGAGCTCCTTTTAATGAGTCTTTAAAAGGGATATTCAATAAAAAGCAGCAAGCAAAATCCATAGAGGGAAGTGTATAGCATGACCGATCTTGAAGCTAAGGAAGCAATAATAGAAGTAGGCAGGCGCATGTATCTTAAAGGATTTGTGGCCTCTAATGATGGCAATATAAGTATAAAGACGGGACCAAATGAGATATGGTGTACACCAACAGGTGTTTCAAAAGGATATATGAATCAAAATATGTTAGTAAAGGTTGATTTAGATGGTAAAGTAATTTGCGGGGAAAACACACCATCCTCAGAGATAAAGATGCACTTTAGAGTGTACAAAGAAAATCCAGAGGTTATGGCGGTAACTCATGCTCATCCACCGGCTGCTACCTCCTTTGCAATAGCAGGATTTGAGCTAGATAGAGCAATACTGCCTGAGGCAGTTGTCAATTTAGGCACAGTTCCAATTGCACCTTATGCATCCCCAGGCACACAAGAGGTACCTGATTCAATTGCTCAATACTGCCGGACTTATAATGCAGTGCTTCTTGCAAACCATGGAGCACTTTCTTGGGGAAGGGATGTGTTTGAGGCATATTATAGATTAGAGTCCCTAGAATATTATGCAACAGTGATGATGTACACATATGGGATTCTTGGGAAGGCCAATGAATTAAGCTATGGACAAGTATCAGAGCTTATAAAGACACGCCAAAAACTTGGAATAAATTCTGGAGGTATTCCAAAATATGCTTCAGAGGAAACAAATTTAGGCGGCTTTTCATCTCCTGAAAGCTATTATTCGCAGAAAAGCTACTGGGATAGAGAAAAAGAAGAGATAATTCAAGACATAGCTGAAAGAGTTACACAAAATATTATGAAATCTAAAAAATAAATATACAATAAGAAAAGCTCCCACTGTATTTTTCAGTAGGAGCTTTCTTTATATACTGCTAAAGTATTGCTCTGATTTACTTTCCCACTTTTTAAACTCATTTTTGTCCCAATATCTTGGATAGTTTAAATAATGGTTATAAATTTTCTTGCCTATATTTGAGGCTTTATTAAGTTCTGAGAGAAGAGAAGGCTTTCCAATACCTTTAAAAAGAGTTTTTATCATGGCCCCTGCATTAGGAGTATAAAACACACCGTTTATTGATGGTGTAAGCATTTCGCCGCTTAAAACATCTTTTTTTATTAAATATGAAAGATCATCATGGGAAAGGTCTATAAGTATTTCTTTTAGTGCGCTTAATGCTGCAAGGTTTGCTCCCCTCTTTGAGTCTGCAAACCACTTCCAGTTATAATCCCATAGGTATTTTATACTGCTGTCTTTCGTTTTAGAACATTCTATTATTGTATCTGAAGCAAGCATTGCACCCATAAGCCCTCCACCTACACCACAGCCTGTCGTGGGGACTACCTGCCCAGCGGAGTCTCCTACAGCTAAAAACCCTGATGCAGTAATGGAATAAGGGGATTTTCCAACTAATACTAACCCTCCGCCGCCTCTTATTTCTTCAGATGTTATGGCAGGGTGGGAGGATATGGTTTCATCTACAATCTTTTCAGGCTCAACCCTGCCTGGGCCACATTTTACACCTCCGCCTACATCTATTACATCATCCCTGTGGAAATGAGTCCAGAAGTAGCCTTTGTAAGCACCATATCTATAGTGATCAGGTATACTGTCAGTACCAAGCATATCTTTATTTACCTTTCTTACTGTTCTGTATGCATATGCTAAGTCATTTTCTGTATACTTTTTGCCTATGGAAGATGAATTTATAAACTGCGTCCTAAGTGCTGATATATGTCCTGTAGCATCCACCACTATATCAGCATAAGCATCAAACACCTCTTTTGTATCGTTGTTTTTTATGGAAACTCCTTTTATTTTAATACCTTCTAAATCTTTATCTATATCCCCAATAAGTTTTAAAGCTGTATGGTTATAGATTACATTTGCCCCCGCCTCTTTTGCTTCTCTAAGAAGTATTTTGTTTAGGGAAACCCTATCAGTTGTTATATATTTAAAATCTACATCAGTTTTTGTTCTATATTTCAAGTCTGGAGATAATATTTGCAGAGGATTTACACGGTGGCTTTCAAATAATCTATCATCTATTTCTTGCTCCTTTACGAGCCTGCCCTTGTATTCCCCATCTATTAGGGATGGCATCTCAAACCCAGCTTTTTCTAATGCAGCAAACTCAACGGCATCTGACCAGTTATGAGCATGAAAGTCCTCTTCATTTCTTTCATATACCAAAACCTTTATTCCAGATCTTGCAAGGTTTCTAGCAAGCAGAAGCCCAGATGAACCTGCACCAGCTATTATAACTTTAAAATTTGGCTTTACCATAAAAAGTCCCCCAATATACTAATATTTATATTTTATTAAACTTAATTTATAATTTACGAGCATTATTAATATAAATCTGAATATTCTTTAATATATTTATAATTCTATGTATTTCTAGTATATCCTTTAAATATTTGTTGCTTGTATAATATATAAATTAGCTGCTATATTAAGTACATAATGTATTTGACGTAATATGAATGTATTGTATGATAATGGTATATAAAGTATGGAATATGGAGGAGATTATTATTTATAATTATTTAATATTTGACATAGATGGTACACTTCTTGACACAGAATTTGCAGTACTTTCATCGCTCCAAAGGATAGTAAAAGAAGAGCTTAACAAAGATATGAGTTTTGAGGATCTATATTTTGCATTGGGAATTCCAGGAGAGATTACTTTAGAAAAGCTTGGAATAGCTAATGTAAAACAATGTGCTGATAGATGGAATGAGTATCTAAGAGGGTACTTTCGCCATATAAAAGTATTTGATGGTATAAAAGAGGTATTAGAAGAACTTCACAACAGGGGAAGCAGTATGGGTATAGTCACATCTAAAACTAGAGAAGAATACGCAAATGATTTTATTCCATTTGGCATTGATAAATACTTTGATATTGTTGTGTGTGCTGATGACACGGAAATACATAAACCTTACCCTGAGCCAATATTAAAATTTATTGAGCTATCAGGTGCAGAAAAAGAAAAAACGGTTTATATAGGAGACACTGAATATGATATGAAATGTGCAAAGGATGCAGGGGTTGACTTTGCACTTGCCCTATGGGGTGCAA
The DNA here is from genome assembly GCA_002426575.1 of Clostridiaceae bacterium UBA5444. Classification (GTDB taxonomy): domain Bacteria; phylum Bacillota; class Clostridia; order Clostridiales; family Oxobacteraceae; genus UBA5444. The sequence continues at coordinate 17,145 of DIRE01000075.1, forward strand.
AGACTGATAAGGGAATTAAACCAGATTATATAGTAGAAAGGCCAATAGATATATTGAATATAAAATGAAACAGGTTTTAATAATCTAGAAGGGGGAATATATATGCTTGATGACCTTTTGACAAGAGAGTTTATTAAAACTGATGTGGATGTTTCAACATGGCAGGAGGCAGTAGATGAGGGAATAAGACCATTAATTGAAAAAGGCTGTGTTGATGAAATATATAAAGATGCTATATTAAATCTATTTAGTAAATTGGGCCCATATATGGTTGTGGTACCTGGAATTGTGTTCCTTCATGCAAGGCCTGAAAATGGGGTTAAAAAAATCTCCATGAGCCTCATAACATTAAAGAAACCTGTTAATTTTGGAAGCGGTATAAATGATCCTGTAAAACTTGTAATAACTCTTGCAGCAATAGATAATGAAAGCCACTTAAACGCATTAGGGGAATTAATGGAGTTGCTTATGAGTGAGGATTTACCCAAAGTTATGGATGCTAAAGACAAGGAAGAGATTATAAAAATAATAAAAAAATATTCTATTGGAGGAGGGATTTTATGAATATTCTTGTTTGCTGTGGAAGTGGTCTTGGAAGTTCATTTATGATCCAAATCAACATTGAAAAGATATTGAAGGAGCTTAATGTAGAGGGAAAGGTTGATCATGCAGACCTTTCATCAGCTAAGGGTGTAAAAGCAGACATCTATGTTGGTACAAGAGATATTGCAAGCCAATTATATGGATTAGGAGGTGAGGTTGTTTCTCTAAATAATATGATTGACAAAAATGAGCTAAAAGAAAAGCTCTCATCCACACTAAAAGAGATGGGAAAGATTTAATACCAAAATAGTATAGGAGGGTATATTATGTTAAAGGTTCTACTTGACATATTGAGCGTTCCTGCAATACTTGTTGGTGTCATCGCAATGATAGGTCTTATAGTTCAAAAGAAATCATTTTCTGATACTTTAAAAGGTACAATAAAAACAATTCTCGGATTTTTAATACTTGGTGGAGGAGCAGGGATAGTTGTTGGATCCCTTGGTTACTTTGGAGCAATGTTCCAACAGGGGTTTGGAATCCAAGGAGTAGTCCCAAATAACGAGGCCATAGTTTCACTAGCACTTAAAGACTATGGTACACAAACATCTCTTATAATGGCATTTGGAATGTTGGTAAATATACTTATAGCAAGATTTACAAAACTAAAATATATATTTTTAACTGGGCATCATACATTATATATGGCATGCATGATTGCTGCAATACTTGTAGCAGGCGGAATGGGTGGGGCACCACTTGTAATTTTAGGCTCGATTCTTCTTGGCTTTACAATGGCATTTTTCCCAGCCATAGCACAACCTACAATGAGAAAAATAACTGGGACGGATGAGGTTGGCTTTGGCCATTTCGGAACAGTTGGATATGTGCTTTCAGCATGGGTTGGAAAGCTTGTTGGAAAGGGATCAAAATCAACTGAGGATATGGACTTTCCTAAGGGATTAGAGTTTTTAAGAGATACTTCAGTTGCAATATCTCTTACAATGGGGATTTTATTCATAATAGTTGCAATAGCATCAGGGAAGACCTTTGTTGAAGCAAATCTAAGCGGAGGGCAAAACTTCATTATATTTTCTATAATTCAGGCTATAACATTTGCAGGCGGGATCTACATTATATTGGCAGGTGTTAGATTAATACTTGCAGAGATTGTCCCGGCATTTAAAGGTATCGCAGAAAAGATTGTACCAGATGCAAAACCAGCTCTTGACTGTCCAGTAGTATTCCCTTATGCTCCAAATGCAGTATTGATTGGATTTTTATCAAGCTTCCTTGGTGGAATAGTCGGAATGATTATATTAATACTAATTGGAAGATCGATTCCTGTAGCTATTATATTACCAGGAGTTGTTCCTCACTTCTTCTGCGGAGCAACTGCAGGTGTATTTGGTAATGCAACAGGGGGAAGAAAGGGAGCGTTCTGGGGATCTTTTGCTCACGGACTTTTAATTACATTCCTTCCAGTGTTTTTAATGCCAGTACTTGGAGGGCTCGGGTATGCGAATACAACATTTAGCGATGCAGACTTTGGAGTTGTGGGTATAATACTTGGAAATATTTTAAGGCTATTTGTAAAGTAGTATTTTAAGTGTAAATAGTAAGCAGGGCAAGAGGAGACTCTTGCCCTTAAATATGAGGAAGTACTGGAAAACTTAAAGAAATATTTAACTATTCTTACTATTTTACAAATAATTCATTTAAATTCTTAAAGCAAAGATATAAGGTGTTAAAACCTTATAAAAAGAAAGGTAAGCTAACTGTAGCAAACCTGTGAAAACATTGAAAAGTTTAAGCAACAGCAGATAACCCTGACGATTCACTATTCTTTTTTAACAAACATATTAAATTTTGAAAGGAATAGAATAATGAAGATTTTTGCTCGAATAATAATTGCAACTTTAGCCCTAGTATCATTAATATTCCTACTTGACAGATATTGTATTCGCTACCCCGAATATGTTTTACATAAAAAAGGTATTAGCAAATCTGATATATTGTTAACAGAAAATAAAGATGATTTTAATATCTATTTATATAAAAAGGATAAAAATAAAATTGGATTAATAAATTTATTTAAACAAACCTCTCAATCTAAGGAATGGAAGGTTTATACTAATGAGATAGAAAAGATGGACAAATCTGTTATACTTACTACCCATTATGGATTTGTAGCTAACGGCAAGCCTGAAGTAGCATCTATTATAGCTGGCTCTGCTATAACAAAAAGTAGTAAAGATATTAAATTAAGAATAGATGACAAGTTAGTAATACCCGCCATTACGAAAAACGAAGATAATGGAACTGTATATTTTTTGACTGATTTAGGGTACTTTCAAGGCAGTAAAAATATAGAAATAGTTGAATCCCCCTAGGTAAGGAGTATTTATTATAACAGACTAATTTTACAAAATAGTCTTCGAAAAGAGGCGTGTAGCTTGGGCCTATTTGGTAACATTATTAATACTATTATGTTATGTATAGGTATTATTGTTATAATAATGAGTTTTACCAATAATAAACTTTTAATATTAGGGAAGCGATATAAAGACTTACTATATGAACCAAAATACTTAAAATATAATAAAATGCAAAATATGATAATAGGAATTGCTATTTCATCATCAGCAGTATATTCATTTATAGTACAAAATAATTCTATCTACGATATATTATTCTATCTATTCCCTTTGAGCATTTTGTTTAATGAAATAAAACTAAATAATAGTTTAAAATAGTTGTACATATAAAATCATAGGGAATTCTATTCATATTTCAATTTCAGGTCATACACTACACATTATATTTTGCAAATGTATTGACTTTAAGCTTCAACTTGGTATAATTATAACAATACTTTTAACTGAAAAAAGAAGAGGTAAACAAAATGGAGAATATTATTGGAAAGGGAATTGTAGAACAGTTTTATTTTAGCTACTACTGGGGCTTTTATTTTAGCGCTGGTTATTTGTTCTACAAAAAATTAAATAAATTCCTTTCCCTAATGAGTTTTCCAAAATTATGTATACAGTAATATAAGTAGTATAAATATACTTATAAATTAAAAATTATTTATATTAGCTGCAACGCTAAAGCGTTAAATTAAAGAGACCTTATTAGGATATAGGGTCTCTTTTTATTTTACATAATTTATAAAGCGTTTTGGAATAAGTATATTAAAAAGTAAAAGACTAGTACTAGTATTAGTATTGGTATATAAAAAAAGAGGAGGGGTTGTATGATAATAATTATGAAGCCAGGTGCACCTGCATCTGAGATTGAAAAGTTAATAAACAAGGTGGAAAAGCTTGGACTAACTGTTCATGAGTCTCAAGGGGCTAATTACTGTGTATTAGGATTAGTGGGAGATACGAGTCAAATTGAGCCAAGTCAGCTTTATGCTAATGAAAATGTTGAAAAGGTACTTAGGGTACAGGAACCTTATAAACTTGCTAATAGGCTATTTCACCCAGAGGATACTCATATAGAGGTTGAGGGAAGAGTAATAGGAGGAAAGGCTATAACGATAATTGCAGGGCCATGCTCAGTAGAAAGTGAGGAGCAGGTTACAGGTATTGCAGAAGAGGTAAAAAAATCTGGCGCTTCTTTTTTAAGAGGAGGAGCTTTTAAGCCGAGATCTTCACCATACAGCTTTCAGGGTTTAAGAAGCAAGGGGCTTGAGCTTTTAAAAATTGCAAAAGAAAAAACAGGACTTCCTATAGTGACTGAGGTTATGACTCCAGCTCTTGTTGAAGAGGCTGTAGAATATGCAGATATAATTCAGATAGGTGCAAGGAATATGCAAAACTATGATTTACTAAAAGAGGTTGGAAGGACAGATAGACCAATACTTTTAAAAAGGGGACTAGCTGCAACTATAGAGGAATTTTTAATGTCTGCTGAATATATAATGGCTGAGGGAAATGAAAATGTAATTTTATGCGAAAGAGGAATTAGAACCTTTGAGACTTACACAAGAAATACTCTTGACATAAGTGCAGTGCCCATATTAAAAAAGCTAAGCCATCTCCCTGTTATAGTTGATCCAAGCCATGCGTCAGGAATGTGGTGGCTAGTTGAACCTCTATCCATGGCCGCCATAGCAGCAGGAGCTGATGGGCTTATTATTGAAGTTCATAATGATCCTGCAAATGCAATGTGTGATGGGGAGCAGTCTATAAAACCTGAAAGATTTGACTCATTAGTTAAATCTCTTGGCAAGGTCGCTGAAGCAGTAGGAAGAAGTATATAGGGGTGGTATCTATGGAATCAGACTTTAGTATAAATGCTTATGCAAATCTTAGTGTTACAGTGGTTGGGCTAGGGCTTATTGGAGGCTCCTTTGCAATGGCACTGAGGGATTTAGGGTTTAAAAATTTGTGGGGAATTGATATAAATGAGGCTACAGTATTGGAAGCTGAGAATATGGGCATTATTGACAAAGGTTATACGGAGGCTAAATACCCATTAGAAAAATCAGATATTGTGATAATTAGCCTATATCCTGAGCAAACTGTAGAGTTTGTAAAAGAAAATATAGATAATTTTAAGCCTGGGGCAATAATTACAGATACTGCAGGAATAAAGGAAGACATAGTAAAAAAGCTAAGCTCATTTTTACCTAATAATGTAGACTTTATTGGTGGACATCCCATGGCAGGAAGAGAGGGAAGCGGACTAGGACAGGCATCTAAGGATATATTCTATGGGGCAAGCTATATTTTTACACCTACAGAGAATAATAAAGATATAAATATCAAGGTATTAGAGTGTATTGCCTACCTTTTAGGATGCAAAAATGTAGTAAAAATGGATCCTAAAGACCATGATGAAGTAATTGCTTATACAAGCCACCTTCCACACATACTTGCAGTGTCTTTGATAAATAGTGATATCTTCAATGAGGATACATCCCTATTTGCAGCAGGCGCATTTAAAGATGCAACAAGGGTTGCAGATATTAATGAATCCCTATGGGTTGAACTTATAAATTCCAATAGAGAAAACGTAATTAAAAATATAGAAATATTTGAAAGCAAAATACAAGAGATAAAGCATGCAATAGCTAAAAATGATACGGATTTATTGAAACATGAATTTAAAAAGGCGAGTTTAAGGAGAAGGGAGATAGTCTGATGCATGAGCTTTTGGTAGATATCCCTAGCAGGGAATATACTATATATATAAAACCAGGATTAATAGATGGTATAGGAGAAGAAATACAAAAGATTTATAATAATAAAAAAGTAGTAGTAATTACTGATAGAAATGTTGATAGACTTTATGGCAAAAAAATAGAAGAGGAATTAAAAAAGTGTGGCTACATATTAAAAAAAGTTGTTGTAGAGCCTGGAGAGGAAAGCAAATCCTTTAAAACACTTGAGATGGTTTGTGATGAGATTTTAGGCTTTGGCATAAATAGGGAGGATCTTATTATAACCTTTGGGGGGGGAGTTGTTGGTGATTTAGGCGGGTTTGCAGCATCAATACTTCTAAGAGGGGTTCCATTTATACAGATTCCAACCACGCTGCTTGCTCAGATAGACAGCAGCATTGGCGGGAAGGTTGCCATAGATACTAGTAGAGGAAAAAACCTTATAGGAAGTTTTAATCAGCCTGAAGCAGTTTTTATAGATCCTGAGCTTTTAAAAACCCTAGATAAAAGATTTTTATATGATGGCTGTGCAGAGGTTATAAAATACGGTGCCATAAAAGATAAAGAGTTTTTCTATAATCTTTTAGGATATGATAGGGAAGAGTTTCTTTATAATATAGAGAAAACAATCTATACATGCTGCAGCATAAAAAAGGATATAGTTGAAAAAGATGAAAAAGATTTAGGGGAGAGGATGCTTTTAAACTTTGGACATACAATAGGCCATGGAATTGAGAGGTATTTTGATTATAAAAAGTATACCCATGGTGAGGCAGTAGCAATTGGAATGTATACAATAACTAAAAATAGTGAGGCTTTAGGTATAACCCAAAGGGGTACCTCTGATATTATTAAGGATATACTAAATGAATACCATCTCCAGTATAACTTCCCCCCAATAGATGATAATGGCATGGACAAAATAATGGAGGCAGTGCTTCTTGATAAGAAAAATTTAGGCAAGTCTATGAATATTGTACTTTTAAATAGCATAGGGGATGGCTTTATAAAAAATATTGACATATCTGAAATAATGCCCTATATAAAACCATAATAAAAAAGGAGGAATAGGTTTGAAGTGTGTAAAAATAACACCTAAGGCCTTAAATGGTAATATAAATATACCTCCATCTAAAAGTATATGCCATAGAGCAATAATTGCGGCAGGACTTTCTGATGGTACATCTTGTATAGAAAATGTTGCTCTATCTAAAGATATTATTGCCACAATAGATGCTATGAAATGTCTTGGGGCTGATATTAAAGTAAATAGTAATTCACTTTTTATTAAAGGGTGCAGCAGATTAAACCCTAACCCTAATGCAGATAGCATCCACTGTTTTGAATCTGGATCTACATTAAGGTTTATAATTCCAATTGCAATTTTAACAGGTAAAAAAATCACATTTACAGGTGAGGGAAGACTAAATGAAAGACCACTTAATCCCTACATAGAAATATTTAATGATAAAAATATATATTATAGTAAAAAAGATGGCCTGCCACTTACGGTACAAGGAAGATTGCCCTCTGGGGAATATAGGCTAAAAGGGGATGTAAGCTCTCAGTTTATTACAGGACTTACATTTGCTCTTCCTTTGTTAGATGGGGACTCAAGTATAATTTTAACCTCTAAACTTGAATCTAGGGGGTATATAGATTTAAGTTTAGAGGTTTTAGAGAGATTCAATATTCATATTTTAAACAATGGGTACAATGAATTTTTTATAAAGGGTAATCAAAAATATATGGAAACTGATTTTAAAGTAGAAGGGGATTATTCTCAAGCAGCATTTTTTATTGCAGCTGGTATACTAGGGGGAGATGTTAGGTGCTTTGGATTAAATGAGTATTCATCCCAGGGAGATAAAAAAATAATAGATATAGTAAAGGAAATGGGAGGGGACATATACTTTAATGATGGAGTACTTTCAGCTAGAGAATCCATAACCCATGGGGCAGTAATTGATGCTTCAGAATGTCCAGACTTGGTTCCTATATTAGCTGTTTTAGCATCTTTAAGTAATGGAGAGACAAAAATAATAAATGCTAAAAGGCTTAGATTAAAAGAGTCAGACAGGCTAAAGGCAATGGCAACAGAGCTAACAAAGCTTGGCGCAGACATAGAAGAGATGGATGATGGACTTGTAATAAATGGGAAGAGTTATCTAAATGGGGGATGTGTAGATAGTTGGGGGGATCACAGGATTGCCATGGCACTTTCTATTGCATCAATAAGGTGCAAAAACCCTGTTACAATAAACGGTAGTGATTCTGTAGAAAAGTCCTATCCTGATTTTTTTAAAGATTTTTTGAGATTAGGAGGAGTTTTAGATGAGCAGTGTATGGGGGAGTAAAGTTAAATATTCAATTTTTGGAGAGTCCCATGGAAAAGCAATAGGTGTAAATATTGATGGACTTCCTGCAGGATGCAAACTGGATATGGACTATATACGGTCAGAGATGGATAGAAGGATGCCTGGTTTAAATAAGCTTTCCACTCCAAGGCAGGAAAAGGATGAATTTGAGATATTAAGCGGATACTTTAATGGATATACAACAGGCTCTCCTATTTGTGCTGTTATATATAACAGTGATCAAAGATCTAAAGATTATGAAAAGACAAAGTATATAATGCGCCCGAGCCATGCTGATTACACGGGATACATAAAATATTCAGGATACAATGACTACAGAGGAGGGGGACATTTCTCTGGCAGATTGACTGCACCTTTAGTATTTGCAGGGGCTATTGCAAAGAAGATATTACTTGAAAAGGATATAATAATAGGAAGCCATATATATTCTATAGGCGATATATCAGATTCTGCTTTTGATATGGCAGATTTAAATAATGAGACTTTAGCAAAGCTTAAGGAGGCTTCTTTCCCTGTTTTAGATAAAGATAAGGGTGAGTTGATGAAAAAAGCTATACTTGATGCTAAATCAGATTTAGATTCTGTAGGAGGGGTTATAGAAATAGGTATAATCAATCTTCCTGCAGGGCTTGGTGATCCATTCTTTGATTCTGCAGAAAGCATATTATCTCATATTTTATTTTCTATTCCAGCTGTTAAGGGGGTTGAGTTTGGGGCAGGCTTTGACATAGCCAAAATGAGGGGCTCTGCATCTAATGATGAGCTTTATATAAAGGATGGCAAGGTAAAAAGTAAAACCAACAATAATGGTGGAATACTTGGGGGAATAACAAATGGAATGCCTTTAATAGTTAGGGCTGCATTTAAACCAACTCCTTCAATTAGTAAGGTTCAAAATACTGTTGATATGGAAAGACATGAAAATACAAAGATTAAGATAGAAGGCCGCCATGACCCTTGTATAGTCCCTCGGGCATGCCCAGTGGTTGAGGCCGCAGCTGCAATGGCAATTTTAGAGCTTATTTTATAAAATAATGAAGGGGATGGGAAAAGTGGACTCGGTAGGCTTAATAGATCAAGATAAAGATTATAGTTTAACTGTAGGATTTCAGGGGGTTAAAGGCTCTTTTAGCGAGGAAGCATTGATTCAACATTTTGGATACGGCGTAGATATGGTAAATGTAGAGGAATTTGAGGATATATTTATAGAGCTTAAAAATAACAATATAGATTATGGAGTACTTCCCATTGAAAACTCTTCGACAGGCGGGATATCTGAAGTATATGATCTTTTAAATAAATATGAGTTTTATATTGTTGGAGAAGAATATGTAAAGGTGAACCATCATCTTATGGCTATAGATGGATCAAGCATTGAAGATATAAAAGAGGTATATTCACATTCCCAGGCATTTAGCCAATGCAGCGAGTTTTTAAATGGCCATACTAACTGGAAGCTAATACCATACCACAACACAGCCAAAAGTGCAGAGCATGTTAAAAAAAGCAATAAAAAGTATATGGCCGCCATAGGAAGTATTAGAGCATCAAAACTATATGGACTTAAAATATTAAAGTACAATATAAATACTAATAATTATAATTCTACAAGGTTTGTTATTATTTCAAAGCATATGAGACAAGATAAAGACTGCAATAAAATAAGTGCAGTATTATCTCTTGAACACAGGGCAGGCTCACTATATAATGCTCTTAGAGCCTTCGCAAAAAATGATATAAATCTACTTAAAATAGAGTCAAGACCAATTAAAGATAGACCTTGGCAATATATATTTTATATAGATTTTGAAGGCAATTTAAGTAATGAAAATGCACATACTGCAGTTGAATTAGTTAAGGAAAGCTGCCTAAATTTTAGGCTAATTGGGAGCTATACAAAAAGCGAGGTTGAGAAAATTGAGTGATATTTATGGACTTTTAGGGGGAAAACTAGGGCATAGCATTTCACCTTCAATACATTCTATTATTTTTAATGAGCTTAATATAGATGGCTGCTATCATCTATTTGAAGTTAAAAAAGAAAATTTAAAAGATGCAGTACATGGGCTTTTAGCATTAGGTGCAAAAGGGGTAAATGTAACTATTCCCCACAAAGTTTCTGTAATGGAATATATTGATGAGGTTTCTAAAGAAGCAAAAGATATAGGAGCAGTAAATACAATATATTTTAAAGATGGTAAAACTATAGGGTATAATACAGACTATTATGGGTTCAAAATGATGCTTATTAAAAACAAAATAGAAATAGAAGGTAAAAGAGTATGCATACTTGGAACAGGCGGAGCAGCAAGAGGAGTCCTCCAATATGTATTAGATAATGGGGCAAAAGATATAAAAATAGTATCAAGAGATATTGAAAAGTGCAAGAGGGGAATTAAAGGGATTGATTTAATATCTTATGAAGATGTAAAAAGGCTAAAAGATTGGGACATTATAATAAATTGTACTCCTTGTGGAATGTCCGTTAATATAGGTTATTCCCCTGTTTCTATGGATACGGTTAAAAATTTTAATGTGGCAATTGACTTAATATACAACCCAAAGCAAACGCTTTTCTTAAAATATGCAGATGAAGCTAAATTAAAATGGGTAAATGGACTGTATATGCTAGTTGGTCAGGCGGTATGTGCAGAAGAGATATGGAACAGTGTGGATATCTCAAAAGATATTGTGGATAAAATATATAAAAAGATACTATGCGACTTTTAAAGTGGGGTTATGGTTATGAAAAAAGGTTTTGATAAAAATATAGTTTTTATAGGAATGCCAGGCTCTGGGAAATCCACAATAGGAAGTATTGTTGCAGAAATGCTTGATATGCCTTTTATAGATATTGATGATTACATAGAAGAGAGAGAGGAAAAATCAATAAATCAAATATTTAAACAAGGCGAGGAGCATTTTAGAGATATAGAAACTTCAGCAATAAAAGAAGTATGCAAAAGATCCTACCCTAATGCAGTTGTAATATCAACAGGAGGGGGAGCAGTAAAAAGGCCTGAGAATATGGAAGCTTTAAAAGAAAACTCTATTATTATATTTTTAAATAGGTCAGTTAATAAGATAATAGGGGATATTGATATACAAAAGCGTCCTCTTTTAGCAGAAGGGGAGGAAAAGCTATACAAGCTTTATGAGGAAAGATATCCTCTATATAATATGTATAGCGACATAAAGATTGATAATGATTTTTGTATAGATGACGCAGTAGATGAGATAATGGGTATATTAAAGTAAACCTCCTAGGCCACAATGGTATGAGGTTTTACGGGCTGAATTATAAAAAACATATACTTACTATATATTCTCATCTAAATAGTTTTGCACTCTTTTTAGGTATTCATTTGAATACATATTTAGGCTTTCTATGTGAGCAGCATTATCTGTAAGCCAAAGGGAGGCATTGCTATTTTTAGATAGGGGCTCAAATATTGCTTCTGAATTGGTACATGGTATGAGCCTGTCTCCTCTGCCATGAATTATAAAAATAGGTTTTGGGGATATATTCTTTACTGCATTCATTGGGGATACTTCATTTAAATTTATACTACATATTCTAGATACTAGGCTTATAAAACTACTTTTAAAGGGGAAATTCATAAATATAGGCCAATAAAATGAATTAGCTATATTATCCGGCAAAAAGCGAAGATAGTTTGACAAAGAGGATATAATATCATTTAAAACAAAAAGCCTTAAATCCCTAAATGGGCTGTCAGCAATTACAGCATCAACCCTTGTATCTTTCTCCGCAGCCTCAATTACGCTTACAGCTCCCATAGAAAAACCGAGCAGTGCAATCTTTTCCCCTACTTTTCCCCTGCTTTTTAGATAATCAATGGCTCCCATTACATCATATTTTTCATGGCATCCAAATGTAATCATACTGCCATATGATTCTCCATGACACCTTAAATCAAAGGAAAGTATATTGTACCCTTTAGGAGTTAAATATTCCACTATTTTTTTAGTATGACCAGATATAAGCTTATCCTGACTAAGACCATGCACTAAAATCAATGTTTTGCTGCTTGCATTATTAGCAGGAAAAAACAGGCCTTTTAATTTGATATTATCCCTTTTGCTTTTAAATTCTACCTTTTCATAGGTAAGCTTTCCTAAATCTTTATAAGTATCAATTTGCTCAGGCACCCTTTTATGGGCAAGAGAATAAAGAAATCTACGAAGCATAAAATAAAATGTAACAAAAGGAACAGAGAAAAATGATAATATAGAGTCTAACCTAAGGCTTTTGGCTATATTCTTATGTCTATTTATATTTTCCGTAATAATCATCCCTATATTTTAAAATTTATATTTATATTTTAAGTATTCCACCTTTTAAAAATAAATATTTGAAAAAATATTGGTAAGTTGTGCTAAGTTTCTGATGCTTTAAACATATGAAGTGTATTGACACAAAGGCAAATGAAATGTATGGTTTTATTATTGGGATTTACTATATTTCTGAAGAAAAGGGAGTTTTACGATGAAACCTGTTGCTAAGTTAGCTAAAAAGTACCAAGTGATGGTTAGTGACGCAGACTTTACAAAAAAGCTAAAAATGAGTGCGGCTTTTAACTATTTCCAAGAGATTGCAGCGCTTCATGCAGATAACCTTGGAATAGGATTTAATACCATTCAGAAAGACCCGGGGGTTGCATGGGTTCTTACAAGGATGAGGGTTGATGTTATAAAATATCCTGTATGGGATCAAGAAATCTATGCTGAAACATGGCCTCAGCTTCCTAGAAAATATGAGTTTGATAGAGATTATTTCATAAAAGATTTAGATGGGAATATAATGGTTAGAGCCATTTCTACATGGGCCATAATAAACATTAAAACGAGAAGACTTGAGAAAACAGAGGCAATTGCCATAGAATACCCTGAAATAGTAACTGAAAGGGCAATTGACTGCAAACTTACAAAGCCTAGGGCCTCAGGAGAGCTTGAAATATCCTACAAGAGAGTGATTGGCTGCAGCGACATAGATATAAATGGCCATCTAAATAATTCAAAATATATAGATTTTATTATGGACTGCTTTACAATGGAAGATGTAAAAAATAACTTTGTTAAATCAATACAGGTAAACTATATAAGTGAAGCATTGCCAGGGGATACAATAGTACTTTATAAAGATAATAGTATGACAGATACAGGTAGGCTATATATAGAGGGAGTAAATGAAAAGGATGATAGTATAATATTTAAATGTATCATATTATTTCACAAATTAAGATGAATATAAACTTATAAGGGAATATTTCACATTGTACAATATCTATGTTATACTATATACAGAGCAATAGTACAGTTTGGCAGAAAAATAAGTTTTTAGAAATTAAATATATCGCTGAGTCTGGGAAACCAGAACGGGGGAACCAATTATTTGGGGTGAGTCCCACATTAGTGGGTAGGGTCAGTCTCTTTCGATCCGAATCCGTCAGCTAACCTCGCAAGCGTTGGAAGAGGAGATTTAACCATGGAAAAGTCTCCATGGTTTTTTATTACTCAAAAATAAGAGCACCTAAGACCATATAGAATTACTTTAGAGAGTGTGCCAAATATAATTTCAAAGGAGTGACTTGCGATGAAAAGTAACATGCAAAATTATTATCCTAGGTTTGCAGTTATAGGAGCGGGAAATGGGGGTCAGGCAATGGCTGCCCACTTAGCTATTAAAGGGTTTACTGTAAACCTATATAATAGGACCATTGAAAAGGTAGCACATATAAAACAAAAAGGTTTCATATCTCTTGAGGGAGCTATTAAAGGGCGTGGTGAGCTAAACATTGTTACTGACAATATGAAAGATGCAATAGAGGACACAGATATAATAATGGTTACCGTACCTGCTTCAGGGCACAGAGATATTGCAGTATCATGCATTCCTTATCTTAGAGATGGGCAAATTATAGTATTAAACCCTGGAAGGACTGGGGGGGCCTTAGAGTTTTTTAATATACTAAAAAGTGAAGGCCTAGACAAAAAAGTGGTGGTTGCTGAAACACAGACCTTCATATATGCGTGTAGAATCATAGACCCTGGCAGGGTAAAGATATACAGCATAAAGAACCAAATATCTTTAGCCGCCCTCCCAGCAGAAGAGACATCAAGAGTAATAAGAATACTATCTATGGCCTATCCTCAGTTTGTACCTGCATCAAATGTTCTTGAAACTAGCTTAAATAATATTGGGGCAGTATTTCATCCCGCACCCACAATTTTAAATTGCGGAAGGATTGAGTCTACCAAAGGAAGTTTTGATTATTATACAGATGGAATTACCCCTTCTGTTGCTAAAGTTATTGAAGAAATCGATGAAGAGAGAGTAAGGGTTGCAAAGGCATTAGGCGTCAATACAATAACCGCACAAAATTGGCTGGAATTATCCTACGGATCTTCAGGGGAAAGCCTTTATGAGGCTATACAAAATACAGCAGGCTATAAAGGAATTAAAGCTCCGCTTACCATGGATGTAAGGTATATATTTGAAGACATACCAGAAAGTCTTGTACCCATATCTTCTATGGGGTCAATGCTTGACATTGATACACCTACAATTGATTCTATAATTCAACTTGCATCTACAATACATGATGTTGATTACTTTAAAATAGGGAGAAATACAATAAACTTAGGGATAGAAGGACTTACAGTTGACCAGATAACTGATTTAGTAAACCATGGAGAAGTTGGCGAGCTGGAAGGAGTGGTTGCATAATGAAAAAGATAATTGGAGCAGCTATTGGAAATTGTGTACATGTGGCAGGAATATTCAACTTTTTTAAACTTGCAGAAAAAGAAGGATATTCAACTGAATTTTTGGGTGCAGCAGTATCAATAGACAATCTAATTAAAGCTGTTTTAGATAAAAAGCCTGATGCTGTAGGAGTTGGGTATAGATTAACGCCTAACGCGGTGAAACCTCTCTTAGATGAACTTTTTAAATATATAGATGAGTACAATTTATATGATATAGAGTGGATTTTTGGAGGAACTGAACCGGTTGCTGAAGTAGCAAGCAGATACCCATTCTTTAAAAAAGTATTTTATGGTACAGAGGATGTTGATGATACAATAGCTTATCTTAGGGGAAATGAGGGGGGAAATCCTGAGGAGGTTTATGAAGGAAATATAATAGGAAGGATAGAGGATAAATATCCATATCCAGTACTTAGACATCATTTTGGACTTCCATCCCTTGAAGATACTATAGAAGGTATAAAGGTTATTTCAGAATCAAAAGTTTTAGATGTAATATCCATAGCCCCTGACCAAAATGCCCAAGAGCATTTCTTTGAAATGGATAAAGCAGATAAAAGCCTAGATGGTGCAGGTGGTGTACCTTTGAGGAGCCCTGATGATTTTTCTAGATTATATGATGCATCAAGAAGAGGAAACTACCCAATACTAAGATGCTACAGTGGTACTAATGATGTGTTTAGGTTTGCACAAATGCTTTTAGATACCATAAAAAATGGGTGGGCAGCGGTTCCCTTGTGCTGGTATAACGTATTAGATGGAAGGGGGCCTAGGGGGCTAGAAGAATCTATAGAAGAAAACCAAAAACTAATGAAGTGGCATGGAGAAAGAGGCATCCCTGTTGAGGTAAATGAATCTCATCATTGGAGCCTTAGAGATGCTCATGATACAATAGGGGTTGCAACAGCTTACCTAGCAGCATACAATGCTAAAAAAATGGGGGTTTCAAATTACATTGCCCAATATATGTTTAATGTGCCTCCAAATATTTCTCCTAAAATGGATTTGGCAAAAATGCTTGCAAAGATTGAAATGATTGAGTCATTAGAAGATAAAAACTTCAAAACATATAGGCAGGTTAGAGCGGGACTCGCAAGCCTGCCTCCAGATCTTTATAGTGCAAAGGGACAGCTTGCAGCATCAACTTATATAGCAATGGCAATTAAACCGCATATTGTACACGTTGTTGGATATTGTGAAGCACATCATGCAGCAACCCCTGAAGATATAATCGAAAGCTGCAAGATTGTAAGAGGGGTTATAAAAAATTGTATGCAGGGTATGCCAGATTTTACCCAAGACATGGAAGTAATTAATAGAAAGAACCAGCTTATTGAGGAAGCAAAATACCTGCTAGATGCAATAAACAAAATAACACCAAATTCAAAAGATCCTTGGGCAGATTCTTCTGCAATAGCAAAGGCAATTAGGATGGGAATACTTGATGCCCCCCACCTTAGAGGCAACAAAGATGCTAAAGGGACTCTTGAGACTAGAGTGGTAAATGGTGCATGTTATGCATACGACAGCAAAGAAGATAAGATAATTAAAGAAAAGGATAGAATAGATGCTTTGCTTAAAGAATACTATTTAGAAGCTGCTGATTAACTTAAAAAAGTAACTGTTGGTTTTTAAACAGGATCTGTTGATTGACTTCCGCTGCACGCTGCTACAGTAAATCAACAGATCCTTAAATCAACAGTTATTTTTTTAATCCCTACTAATCTATAATTGTAACTTTATTTCTTAAAAATTCTTTTTCCCATTTATCAGTGTACTTGCCTGTTGCCCATTCAGCCATAACTACTGTCTCTTTATCCTTAAGTTTAATTTTCTTTATAGGATTTTCAGAAATAGTATCATTTTCTATTGGATATACAAGTATACTATTTGGGCTAATTACAATTGCTATATTTTTATTTGGGGATGTAAATGCATCTATGGCTTCTGGTACTTTAGATTTTATAACGCTCCATGGAATATAAAGTTCATCATAGTTTACTAATTTTTGGGGCGGTATTGCCTTTATATTAAAATCCACATAGGGAATAGAATCTTCTGGTTCGGCTTTATTTAGTCTTCCTTTAATTATCCAATGGCCGTTTCTTCTTGCTAGGCCGAAATTTTCTTCATTTAAGGCTAAATAGGAGCTTTTGTTTTTGCCATCAGGATTTGCTGATATAAATTGGGATGCACCGTCCTCTAATGCATGAGTACCGCCTGGGCCTAGTATATCCCCTATTTTTATGGCTTTTGCTTTTTCTATATTGTCTATAGGAAGAACCTGATATATGCTTTTTGTTGGCATATTACCAGAACTTGCAAATGTACTGCACTCAGTAGATACATAATCATTGCTCACAAATAGTATGGAGTTTACTACATTAAGGTTTTTGCTGCATGTAGATCCTCTAGTTGATATACTAGAAGCCGGTTTAATAGGAAGAAGCTTGTTGTCAGTGTATGCAAATAAAACATCTCTATAGCTTTCATTTTCTTTTTCCCTTTTTACACCAAGGTGCCAAAAACCGCTTTTTCTTGGAACAAACAAATCAGAGGTCTCATATATGGTCCCAAGTACATTGCCACTTGCAGGAATCCATAAAGTTCTATATACAAAACCTTTATCAGGAGACTTTCTAGGAGATTTAAGTCCTAATAATACACCTGAATAATTAAGGCTTCCCTTATTATTATCTGTAGATTCAGTTGTAAGTTTTTGAGCAAATTTATCTTTAGTTTCTTTGCTGACATTATCAGACGACTTTTCAAGATAAAAAAATACACCGTCAATATATGAAATAATATGATTGTTATTTATTTTTATAAACTCATTAAAAAACTGGTTTCCAGATGTTACAGTCACAACCTGTATTTTATCATTTTGTATATCAATGTATTCTGGCTTTACCTTATATTGATATATAACGTAATCATCTGCAGCCACATTTTTTATTTTATAAGTGGGATTTGTACAGGAATCATCTACAAGTATTGCAACTGTTTCATCAAAGGCAGCTGATTTTCCTATAAAACTCTCTGCCTCCTCTTCTGTTATACTGCTTGTTTCGCTTTGCTTATATTTATATATTTTCCACTCTCCAGATATAGGCGGCAGCGTATTATTTGGTGATGTTATTTTGTCTGTCATATTAGTGCTAGCACCTGGTGTACATGATATTAGAAGGGAAAGAATTATAGATAGAATTATTAACTTTACACCTTTCATAAAACAGACCCCCCCTCTTTATCGCATGGAAGCCATACGCATACCTTTGTTCCAACGCCGACTTCACTTTCAATTTCAATCTTTCCATTATGAAGCTTTACTATTTCGTCGCTTATTGAAAGCCCCAAACCATTTTTGGATTTGCTGCTTTTTCCTTTGTAAAATTTATCTTTAACATATGGAAGATCCTCAGACGGTATACCTGAGCCGTTATCTTCAACGCATATAATTATAAAGCCGTCTTTTTCCATAGCAGAAAATGCTATCTTCCCGTTTTCCGATGTAAATTTAAATGCATTGTCGAGCAGATTAATTAATACCTGCTTTATTCTATTTTCATCTCCAAATATATGTGGGAGATCATCTTCGCATTTTAGAGTAAAGGTTATATTTTCAACCTTTGCCCTTGGAGATAGTTGATTTGCTATATATACCATTACCTTTTCTATATCTACATCTGTTTTACTTAGAGAAATCTTGCCTGATACAAATTTGGAAAAGTCTAATAGCTCCTCAACCATAGATGTGAGCCTATCACTTTCTTTTTCGATTATATCAAGTCCGCTTCTTATTAGTTCTTTATCGTCTAGGTTGTCAGAGTTTAAAGTAACGGCCCATCCTTTTATAGATGTAAGAGGGGTTCTAAGCTCGTGGGATATGGATGATATGAATTCATTTTTAAGCTCATCTTTTTTAATAATCTCTTCAGCCATATAATTTAATGTGTCTGATAGCTTTCCTATTTCATCATCATAGGTTTTTATGCTTTTAGCATTAAAATCTCCAGAAGCCATTTTTTCTGCAGCTGAAGTTACACTCTTTAATGGCCTTACAATGGTGTTTGAAAGGACTACACTCACTAGCCCAGATATGAATATAACCATGATCCCAACTAATATAAGAAGCATAGATATTTTAAATATAGCTTTGTTAGTATCCTGCAAAGATGCAATAAATCTAATAACGCCCACTATTTTATCATTAGATTTTAGAGGGTAGGATATGGCCATAACGTCATGATTATCGTATTCAACCTCTCCAACCCATTTCCCCTTTTGACCTTGCATAGCCTTTTTAACATCAATAGTTTGTATATTTTTGGGAACTGAAACTCCTATAGAGTCCATAAGTATATTTCCGGACAAGTCTATAATCTGAACCTGAGCAGTTGTCTGCTGCCAAAAAACATCAACATTATCAATAATATTATCCTCTAGAGATGATGATGAAAAATATCTTGAATACAGTTCAGAAGAAAACATTATTTGATTAGTAATTATTTCATCCATACCAGTGTAGTAATATTGCTTTACAGCATTTATAAGTATTACTTCCAATATAAGTACAGTTATTACAATGACTAGCATAAAATTGCTAACAAGCCTTGCTCTTATGCTTTTCATAACTACCCCCACCCGATTAATTGTTTATAGATTTCTCCATCTGTATCCTGTTCCCCATATGGTTTCAATAAAAAAAGGGTCGCTAGGATTATCTTCTATCTTGGCTCTTAAACGTCTTATATTTACATCAACTATTTTGGTATCCCCGATAAAGTCATAGCCCCATACTATATTTAAAATCTCATCTCTTTTAAATGCCCTGCCAGGATTTTTAATAAAAAGTTTTATAATCAAAAATTCAGTAGGAGTAAGGTCAATATTTACATCATTCTTATATAGCTTTTGAGAATAAGAATCTATTCTAAAAGGACCATATTCTATTATCTTATAAGAATTTGTCTTTGGCGCTTCCATGCGCCTTAAAAGGGATTTTACTCTAAGAACAAGCTCCATTGGGTTAAAAGGTTTTATCATATAGTCATCTGCGCCATATTCAAGCCCCATTATTTTATCTATATCTTGTCCTTTTGCAGTAAGCATAATTATTCCTATTTTAGGGAACTCCTTTCTTAATATTTCACATACCTTATATCCATCTATGCCTGGAAGCATTATATCAAGTATAACCACATCAATATTCTCAGATCTTGCAATCCTTATTCCTTCTTCACCTGATTCTGCTTCAGCCACATAAAAATTATTCCTTTTTAAATTTATCTTTAGGAATCCTCTAATTGAACTTTCATCTTCTACAATAAGTATTTTAGGGATATTAAGATTTTTCATGAATTATCACCTCAATATATAATTATAACAGGAATTTTATTGTTTAAGTAATAACTAATAGGTAAAAAGTAAGAGGTAATAGTTAATAGTTATGGGTAAAACTCTTCGAGTTTTTACAATTATACTTCTTCACTTTTACTTCTTACCTCTTACCTATTCCACAAATTCCTGTTTTAAATTATATAATCAGTGTACTTGCTATAAAATAATATTTAAAGTGTTTTGAACTTATATCCTTGAGCTATTAAATAATCAAGTATTTTAGGTAAAGCCTTTACGGTCGTTCCCTTTGTGCCCGCATCATGCATTAGTAAAACAACATGATCTTTTCCTTTGGTTGTATCCTTAGCCTTTTGAATAAGTTTTTCCGATGAAATGTTATGACCTTCAGCATCCCCGTTTAATGCATTCCAATCCACATATTTATACCCTTCAGAGCTAAGCTTTGTTTTATATGGATCAAACTTTTTTCCAAAGGATCCTCCTGGGAATCTAATAACCTTGCTTACACACTCTTTTCCTACTATATTTTCTATAGTTGAATCAGACTTTTTTATTTCCCCCATGAAGTTATTAACGTTAGCATATATATATTTATAATCATGGGTATAGGTATGATTGCCAATAACGTGGCCTTCCTTTACTATTCTTTTTAAAACATCAGGGTTTCTATCTGCAAAACTTCCAACTACAAAAAATGTTGCTTTTATATTGTATTTTTTTAGTATATCAAGTACCTGAGGGGTTACACTTTTTGAGGGACCATCATCAAAGGTAAGATATACTGTTTTTTCTCCTTTTGCACTATATATGGATTTTCCCAAATCAGCTGATTCGGCTGTTTGAGTTTTGTTTTGAGCTGCAGCAGTAGTTTTAGCGGTAGCTTGAGGTTTAGGCTTATCTTGGCTCTTACTTTCAGTATTAGTGCTAGTATTAGCAGTAGTGCTTGCTTTAGTACCCGTATTGGTATTAGCATCATCTTTTGTATCATTATCTTTAGCAGTGCCATCTTCAGGTTTTAATTTTGGTTTTGGATTGCTGTTTATCTTTTTTATTTGTTCAATTTGTTTATCTATTTCATCCTTGCTTATTACATTACAATTCGTACTTACAACAGGCTGGACTGCTTTGGCATAAATATTTGCAGTTATTTTTGCACCTACAATTGCAAGTAACACAAATAATGACAGGAAGATAGATATTTTAGCTGCCCTTCTCTTTTTCCTTTGTATATTTCTTTTTTTCCTGCTCTCCATCATAATCCCCCCTTATGTAATAGAGGCAAGTAATTTTATATAAATAATTATTATATTTTATCTCTTAATTATATAGTACCCAATTTTATATTAAGTTTGGTTACAAAATAATAAAAATAGATTACAAAATCATTACAGATACGCAATATTAAAATTTCTTCCTAAAATGCCCGCTTGAAAGTAGGCATAAATTAGGGTATATTGGAATCTGTACAATATATTGAATTAGCGGGGTGTACTCATGAAAAGATTGAAAAAGAAATACTTTATGGTATGGTTTATAATTTTAGCACTTGTTGCAAATATTTTCCCATATACTGCTTTTGCAGAAGACACCATAGATGTAAATGCAGAGGCAGCCATGATTATCGATGCAAAAAGCGGCAAGATACTCTATGAGAAAAACGCTGATAAGCTGCTTTATCCTTCTAGCATGACAAAGATGATGACAGAGTATCTTACGCTAGAGGCAATAAAGGAAGGCAAGGTAAAGTGGGATCAAAAGATTTCTATAAGCGATTATGTATTTAAAGTATCCCATGATACAAGCCTATCTAATGTATATTTAAAAAAAGATACACAGTATACATTAAAAGAGCTTTATGAATCCATGGCAATTTATTCTGCAAATGGTTCCGCAATTGCAATCGCGGAGCTTATTGGAGGTTCTGAAAAAGATTTTGTAAAAATGATGAATGATAAGGCTAAGGAGCTAGGTTTAAAGGACTGCAAATTTGTAAATGCTACAGGCCTTAATAACAGTGATTTAAAGGGTATGCATGCAGAGGGAACAGAAGAAAATGATGAGAACAGGATGTCTGCTCGTTCAGTTGCAACTCTTGCATATAGACTTATAAATGATTATCCAGAGGTGCTTGAAACATCAAGCGTACCTTACAAAAACTTCCGCGAAGGAATTCCTAAAGAGGAGATTCATATGTCTAACTGGAACTTTATGCTTCCAGGTCTTATATTTGAGTATAAGGGTATGGATGGGCTTAAGACAGGCTATACTGAATTAGGGGGATATTCATTTACAGGCACAGCTAAAAAAGGAGACATGAGACTTATAACCGTTGTAATGAAATCTCCTTCAATTAACATTCGATTTAAAGAAACAAAAAAACTATTGGATTATGGATTTAGCCATTATGAATTAAAGGAAATTTTACCTGCAGATTTTAAAATACAAGGACAGTCTGAAATACCTGTTACAAAAGGAAAGGCAAAAAAGGTTGAGGTTAAAACAAAAGAGCCTCTTACAATACTTATAAAAAAAGGAGAGGAAAAGCAGTACGAACCTTTTTATAAGCTAGATGAATCTATGATGAAAGATGGTAAAGTTTTAGCTCCTCTTACAGAAGGCCAGAGCGTGGGACATATGGCTTTAAAATATAAGGGATCAGAAAAGTATGGATACCTTACAAATGATGGTGAAAGCCGTGAGGAAGTTGAGTTAGTTACCACAAAGGAGGTAAAAAAGGCCAACTGGTTATCTTTATTTACGAGGGGTATAGGTGAAGGCATTTCGAAGCTATGGAAGAAGATATTCAAATAAAAGTCCATATTTGTCTAATTTTATGATATAATAATGGTTATTATAGGGTAAGGAGATATTGCTATGAATGTCAGTGATGTAACTAGTATATTGCCACTTTATTTTATGCAAAATATGAATATTTCTGATACAACTAAATCCGTAATTTTTGAGTCCCTGCTTAAATGCTTTATAAAGGATAACTCAACTAATTATTATAAACAACCCATGGTGGACGAAGGTGGAAACAAAGAAAGCCAGTTTTCTGGTGATTTAATGTCTCAAATAGACAAAATATCTCAAAAGTATGATGTTGATAGTAATTTGGTAAAGTCTGTAATTAAGCAGGAATCTAACTTTAATCCAAATGCAGTGTCAAATGCAGGAGCCCAAGGCTTGATGCAGCTTATGCCAAGCACAGCTTCTTCTCTTGGGGTTAATAACCCTTTTGATGCCCTTGAAAACGTGGATGGGGGTACAAGATACCTCAAAAAATTAATAGATGGATTCGATGGAAATGTTGAACTTGCATTGTCAGCATACAATGGAGGAATAGGAAGGATGAATAGGCTTGGAGTAGATTCCAAAGATAAAATAAACAGGATGCCTTCCGAAACCCAAAGATATGTAGAAAAAGTAATGAACACTTACAAAAGAGGCTTTTAATTAAGCCTCTTTTTTTAAATCTCTTTTCCGCATCCTTTACAAAACTTTGAATCTTCATCATTTAGGGTATTGCAGTACCTGCATTTAATCTTTATTATCTGTTTAGGGGATTCACCTTTTGGAAATTTATCAATTATCTCCACATTATCAAGTACATCGTTAATCATTTTTCCTTTTGCTTCATTAAAAGGCTTAAGGTCTTCTCTTGCCTTTTCAGGGTCAAGAAGCATTCCAGAACCTGCAGCCCCATGGGCGCCTATATTAGTTACAACAGCACCAGCAATCATAAGTATCATTCCAATTACAGCATTTTCAAAAGGTGGTGGGCCATAAGAAAAGAAGGGATCATTCACTGCATTTATAATAGAGAAAAACACTGAAAAGAATAATAAAAGGCCTAATATAATTATGCCAATACCAATATAAAATGTTGCTTTCCTTCCTTTTGATATTTTGCTCATTTGAAAACCTTCCCTTATATAATATTAATATTAATTTATATTATGTTTCTTGCCGTAGATAAATATAATATAGTAAAATAGGAATATGCTGCCAACTGTAACAAAGCAGTCAGCAACATTAAATATTGCAAAGTTAATAGCTCTAAAATCAAAAAAGTCTACAACATACCCATGTAAAACTCTATCGATTAAGTTTCCTATAGCTCCTCCAAGTATCATTGCAAGAGAGGTTTGAAACAGTCTTCCTTCACTTTTCATAGTAATCATATAGTATATTATTATTATAGCTGCTACTATTGTTACCACAATAAAGAACAACCTCTTATCCTGAAAAATACTAAAGGCTGCTCCCGTATTTTCTACATATGTAAAATGAAACACTCCAGGGATTAGAGGAATTGTCCTCGAAGGTATAGCTTTTAAGTGCGTTACAGCTAAATATTTCGTTAATTGGTCAAGTATAATAGATATTAAAACAATTAAAAAGTTTATCATAAAAGCCTCCTTATTTAACACTCTTAAAGGATATTTTAACATTTCTAATTTACTAAAACAACAAAACAATAATTGCGTGTATATAGAATATAAATTCAATTGACAATAACAGTAAAAGTATATATAATTTACATTAACAGATAATTACATAAAAGTAAATGCAAGGTACATACATAGAATTAAAAATCTATTCATAAGTTTTTATCCTTATATCAAAAAATGACTATTATTAGTTTTATTTCTATCTACCAAGAACAAAATTATAAAAAATAAATAAAGGAGGATCAATTAATGAAAAGAAAGGTAAGTTTATTTGTTTGCTTTACTTTATTGCTTGCCACCTTTTTAATGGGTTGTGGCGACCAATCCACCGGAGCAGATGCTCAATTTCCCAATCGTGATGGTATGGAGGATACCCTTATAGTTGGAACTCACGAAACTAAGGGAGAGTTTATGCCTGCTTACTACAGTACAGTTTATGATGGTTATGTAAACAGCCTAATATTTGATGCATTACTAACAAATAATGATAAAGGAGAGCTAATACCAAGTGTTGCAAAGAAGTGGAAATTATCTGACGACAAGAAAACATATACATTCAATTTAAGGGATGATATAAAGTTTACAGATGGGACACCTCTTACTGCAGAGGATGTTGAATTCACATATCTAACTATTGCAGATCCTAATTATGATGGGCGTTATGTTCCTAATGTTTCTGACGTTGAGGGATACAAAGAATATCATGAAGATAAAAATGGCAAGGTAAAAAACATATCAGGAATCAAAGTGATTGATAAACATACAATCTCATTTACATTTAATGAAGCTATGGTAACAAATGTATACAACTGCCAAATGCCTATAATGCCAAAGCATTATTATGGCTTTGAAAAAGGCGATATACCAAAATTAAAGACCCTTATGCAAAAGCCTTTAGGATCAGGAAAATATATATTTGTAAAATATGCACCAAAGCAATATATTGAATTTAAGGCAAACCCTGATTATTTTGATGGAGCACCTAAAATTCCTAAATTAATAATGAAGTTTACTACTTCTGAAACTATGATGCAAGAATTAGAGAAAGGTACAATAGATATTCAGCTTGCATTACCTCCAAATCCAGAAAACAAAGAGGTAATAGATAATGCTAAATTCCTTTCAATCTGTGACTTCCCTGGAAACAACTATGGTTATATGGGATTTAACTTAAGAGACCCAAGGCTTTCAGATAAAAATGTAAGAAAGGCATTAGTTTATGGTTTTGATCGTAAAGCATTTGCAGACCTTTATTATAAAGGATATGCAGAGGTTTGCAATCAGCCAATATCCCAGGTGTCATGGGCTTACTCAAAAGATGCAGATAAGTATGAATACAATATTGACAAAGCAAAGAAGCTTTTAGATGATGCAGGTTGGAAAGAGGGAAGCGATGGAGTCAGAGAGAAAGATGGTCAAAAACTTTCATTTGTATGGGACACATATACAGATAGTAAATATGTTGAAACCCTTATTCCAATGCTTAAAGACAACTGGCAAAAGATAGGTGTTAAGGTTGAACCAAACCTTATGGACTTTAATGCTTTAACAGATAAAGTATATACACAGAGAAAATTTGATATGTATAACATGGCATGGTCATTAGTTCTTGACCCTGATGCATATGATCTATTCCACAGTGATGCAGATATCCCAGATGGGAACAACTCTGTAGGATTTAGAAATGAAGAAAATGATAAGCTAATAATTGAGGGAAGAAAGGAATTCGATACTGGAAAGAGAAAAAAGATAATGAAAAAATGGGCAAATTTAATAAATGATGAGCTGCCGTATATGTTCCTTACACAAAATATGAACTGGGATGTATATAGTAAACGTGTTAAAAACTTTAAAACAAGTCCTTTTGTAGACTGGACTTATATAGTAGATAAGCTGGAATTGGCAAAGTAAGTATATTTATTTAACTAAACCAGTATCTATAAAAAATATATGCATAGTTATGAATAGCTATACATTGCTTTTATAGATACTGGATTTCTATTAGGTTTCCCCCTAAGCTAAACTACCGCATGAGACCCATTATTTACATTTCAAGGTACAATCTGCACAGTTTAGCACAGTATATGTAAATGAAAAAGTTGCCAGTTGTACAACTTGGATTGACATTTGGTCGCCTACAGCTTTATAATTAAAAAGGAAATAAAGAAGGATGCTAGTACATGGCTTCTATTTAAAGAAATATACACTGTAATTAATGTTATTAATGTCTAAAATATAGACAAATCACAAAAATTGAGGGGGACTACCAATGAAAAGAAAGATTAGCTTACTTCTTTGCTTAAGCTTACTTTTGGCTGTGTTTTTTACAGCATGCGGTAAATCTGATGATAATTCACCAGAAGCAAAGGCAGGATATCCAAAAAGAGATGGAATGGAGGATACTCTTATAGTTGGGACTCACGAAACTAAGGGAGAGTTTATGCCTGCTTACTATGGTACGACTTATGATGGCTATGTAAACCAACTAATATTTGATCAATTGCTAGCTAATAATGAAAAAGGTGAGTTAATACCAAGTGTTGCAAAAGATTGGAAGGTATCTGATGACAAGAAGACATACACATTCCATTTAAGGGATGATGTAAAGTTTACAGATGGGACACCTCTTACTGCAAAGGATGTTGAATTCACATATCTAACCATTGCAGACCCTAATTATGATGGACGCTATATTACTATGGTATCTGATATTAAAGGATACAAAGAGTATCACGAAGATAAAAATGGCAAGGTAAAAAGTATATCAGGAATTAAGGTAGAGGATAAATACACAATTTCCTTTACATTTAATGAGGCCATGGTAACAAATATATACAACTGCCAAATGCTTATAATGCCAAAGCATTATTATGGTTTTGAAAAAGGTGATATACCAAAACTAAAGACTCTTATGCAAAAGCCTTTAGGATCAGGAAAATATATATTTGTAAAGTATGAGCCAAAGCAATATATTGAATTTAAGGCAAACCCCGATTATTTTGGTGGAGCGCCTAAAATTCCTAAATTAATAATGAAGTTTACTACTTCTGAAACTATGCTCCAAGAGTTGGAAAAAGGAGGGGTGGATATACAGCTTGAAGTACCACCAAGCCCAGAAAATAAAGAGATTATAGATGATACAAAATTTCTTTCAATTTGCGACTTCCCTGGAAACAACTATGGCTATATGGGATTTAACTTAAGAGATCCAAGACTTGCAGACAAAAATGTAAGGAAAGCATTAGTTTACGGATTTGATCGTAAAGCATTTGCAGACCTTTATTATAAGGGATATGCAGATGTTTGCAACCAGCCAATATCCGAAGCATCATGGGCTTACTCAGATGATGTAGAAAAGTATGAGTATGATGTTGACAAGGCAAATAAGCTTTTAGATGAGGCAGGTTGGAAAGTGGGAAGTGATGGAATCAGAGAGAAAGATGGCAAAAAACTCTCTTTTGTATGGGACACATATACGGATAGTAAATATGTTGAAACCCTTATTCCAATGCTTAAGGACAACTGGCAAAAGATAGGTGTTAAAGTTGAACCAAATCTTATGGACTTTAATGCTTTAGCGGATAAAGTATATACACAGAGAAAGTTTGATATGTATAACATGTCATGGACATTAACTCTTGACCCTGATGCATATGATCTATTCCACAGTGATGCAGATATTCCAGATGGAAACAACTCTGTAGGGTTTAGAAATGCAGAAAATGATAAGTTGATAATGGAGGAAAGAAAAGAATTTGACCCTGAAAAGAGAAAAGTAATAATAAAAGAATGGGCAGATTTAATAGGTGATGAGCTGCCATATATGTTCCTTACACAAAATACAAACTGGGATATATATAGTGAACGTGTTAAAAACTATAAAACAAGTCCTTTTGTAGATTGGACTTATATAGTAAATCAACTTGAATTAGAAAAATAATTATATATGTAACTCGGTAGTTAGCAGGCCTTAAACCCTATTGGTTTAAGCCTGTATAGCTCTTTCTAGCAATTTATATAGATAGAGCACTCTAGAGATTGTCTATATGGCTGGTGGATATTAAAATAATATAGCGTTTTATGTTCATCAGCTATATTAGGTTTTATGCTTATTGCTTATTGCTTATAGGTCTATTCTCTGTGCATAGTTTGTATTTATACCGGGTTCATTCTAAAAATTATGAAGGGGTGAAAAAATGTTAAAGTATATATTAAAGCGTTTGCTTCATCTAATTCCGGTAGTAATAATAATATCTATATGTATATTTTGTATAGTGAAGATGGCACCGGGAGACCCTGTAGGTGCAAACGTTGATCCGAGAGCTACTGCGGAACAAAAGGCTGCGGAAAGAGAAAGGCTTGGGCTTACTAAGCCATTGCATATACAGTACCTTAAATGGCTGGAGCGTTCTATAAAAGGAGATTTTGGTGAATCATATTTGTATAAACAACCTGTAAGTGAGGTTATACCACAATTTATTTGGAATAGTTTTTTATTAAATGTAGTTGTATATATAATAGCGTTTTTAATTGCTATACCTGTAGGTATAATGACTGCAGTTAAGCAGTATTCAAAGACGGACAACTTTTGGGCTATATTTTCTATAATAGGAATTTCAATGCCTAGTTTCTTTTTTGGACTATTATTAATTTATGCTTTTTCAGTAAAGTTAAACTGGTTTCCTATGAATGGTATGATTACCCCAGGTAAAAATGCTATGGGATTTGCAAAATTTGTAGATGTTATAAAGCACATGGTACTCCCTGCTATAGTTTTAACAGTAGGAAGCCTAGCAGGATTAGTTAGATACACAAGGACAAGCATGCTCGAGGTAATAAATGAAGACTATATAAGGACTGCTCGTTCAAAAGGTTTAAGTGAAAAGGTGGTAATATATAAACATGCCTTCCGCAATGCTTTAATACCTATAATAACTTTATTGGGTTTTTCTATACCAGGACTATTTTCAGGAGCTGTAATACTTGAAAAGGTTTTTGTATGGCCTGGAATAGGTAATGTACTAATGGATGCAATAAATGCTAGAGATTATAATATGGTAATGGCACTAAACATATTTTTTGCGTTGTTAACGCTTCTAGGCAACTTATTAGCTGATATTGGATATGCCTTGGTAGACCCAAGAGTTAAGGTAGAATAGGGGGGAGAGATAGGATGAATAATAATCTTGAGCCAAAGGTTGGATCTGAGACAGAAAATAGCAGCCTAGAGAATAAGGTTGATAATATAGAAAGTCCATGGAATATGGTGTATAAAAGATTTAGAAAGAATAAAATAGGCATGTTTGGGTTTATAATGTTGCTTATTATAATTCTTCTAGTTGCACTTGCTCCAATTTTAACACCTTATGGACCTAATGATATGGATTATTCAAATACCAATAAACCACCTTCAGCAGCTCATATACTAGGAACAGATGAGCTTGGCAGGGACTACCTAACGAGGGTGCTCTACGGCGGACGTGTATCCATGAAAGTAGGAGTCTTTGCTGTAGTAATAAGCGTTGTATTAGGAGCAATTGTAGGAGGAATAGCAGGATATTATGGCGGATGGGTAGATAATATACTGATGCGTATATCAGAAATAGTTATGTCATTTCCATTTCTGCCGCTGGCTATTACCATATCTTCCGTGGTAGGGACTAGCGTCCCCCCTGAAGGAAAGATGTATATAGTTATGGCCATAATAGGTCTTTTAAGCTGGCCAGGACTTGCAAGATTAATTAGAGGACAGATATTGTCTTTAAGAGAACAGGAATTTGTACTTGCTGCAAAAGCTATGGGGATAAAAGATAGAAAGATAATAGCAAGGCATCTTCTTCCAAATACATTAGGGTATATAATTGTAAGCGCGACCCTTGAAATGGCTTCAGCAATTATGAGCGAAGCTGCACTATCTTACCTAGGACTTGGTGTTACACCACCAGTACCAACATGGGGAAATCTTATACAAAGCACAAAAGACTTGTACACTTTAAAAAATCGTGCGTGGCTTTGGATACCTCCAGGAATATGTATAATATTAGCAGTTATGAGCATAAACCTTTTCGGAGATGGACTCAGAGATGCTATTGACCCTAAGTCAAAGGTCCTATAGGAGGTAGATAGAATGGATAAATTATTAGAAGTAAAAGGATTAAAGACCTATTTTTATACAAGTAGAGGGGTTGTTAAAGCAGTAGATGGGGTGGATTTTAGCGTAGAGCCTGGAAAGACTCTTGGTATTGTTGGAGAGTCGGGATGTGGCAAAAGTATAAGCTCCATGTCAATTTTAAGGCTGATACCATCACCTCCTGGGAAGATAGAAGAAGGACAGATACTATTCAATGGCAAGGATTTAATAAAAGTTTCTGATGAGGAGATGAGGAATATTCGTGGAAATGATATATCCATGATATTCCAAGAACCAATGACTTCTTTAAATCCTGTATTTACTGTAGGATATCAGATTATGGAGATATTAATGCTTCATCAAAATATGAGCGAAGAGGAAGCACAGAAAAAGACAATTGAGATGTTAAAGCTTGTTAGAATACCGAGAGCTGAGAAGGTGGTTAATGAATACCCTCACCAATTATCTGGAGGTATGAGGCAGAGGGTTATGATAGCTATGGCTCTTGCGTGTCAGCCAAAGCTTTTGATAGCAGATGAGCCTACAACTGCTCTTGATGTTACAATACAAGCTCAAATACTTGAACTTATGGACGAACTTAAAGTTAAATTAAATACATCCATAATGCTTATAACTCATGATTTAGGAGTAATAGCAGAAATGGCGGATCATGTAATAGTTATGTATGCTGGTAAGGTTGTAGAGGATGCACCAGTTGAAGAATTATTTGAGAGTCCAAGGCATCCATATACTATAGGGCTTATGAACTCTATACCATCTATGGTTAAGGAAGGCTGCAGGCTTGAAAGCATTGAAGGGTCTGTCCCAAATCCATTAGAACTGCCAAATGGATGTTACTTTAACCCAAGATGTAAATATGCAACAGATGAGTGCAGACATAAACAACCAGACATACAAGAGATAAATGAGAATCACAAAGTTAGATGTTTTAGAGCAAGGGAGGTTTTATAAATGGCTGAACCATTACTGGAAGTTAAAAATCTAAAAAAGTATTTTCCTATACAGAGTGGTTTTTTGCGCTTCCACACGGGAGATGTTAAAGCTGTTGACGATATATCCTTTACTCTAAATAAAGGTGAAACCTTTGGACTTGTTGGAGAATCAGGGTGTGGAAAATCAACTACAGGAAGGACACTGCTTAATTTATATCCTCCAACAAGCGGTGAAGTATATTACAAGGGACAAAATATATATAAGGCTAAGAAAAAAGATATACTAAAACTTAGAAGAGAAATGCAGATAGTTTTTCAAGATCCATATAGTTCATTAAACCCAAGAATGACTGTATCCCAGATTGTAGGGGAAGCATTAGTAGATCATGGAATATATAAAAAAGGAAAAGAATTAGATGATTATCTAGGCGAGGTTATCGACTACTGCGGATTGGCAAAATACCATTTGAACCGCTATCCTCATGAATTTTCTGGCGGACAGCGTCAGCGTATAGGAATAGCGAGGGCACTTGCATTAAACCCATCGTTTATTGTAGCAGATGAACCTGTATCAGCCCTTGATGTATCTATACAATCCCAGATAATAAACCTTTTAACAGATTTGCAGGAGGAGAAGGAGCTATCCTATTTGTTTATATCTCATGACCTTGGAGTTGTGAAATATATAAGTCATAGGGTAGGGGTTATGTATTTAGGTTCTCTAGTGGAACTTTCGGATAAAGATACATTATTTAGTAACCCAAAACATCCTTATACTCAGGCATTATTATCTGCAATTCCAGTTCCAGACCCAAAGACAAAGAGGAAACGCTTGATATTAGAAGGGGACATTCCAAGCCCTGCTAATCCACCATCTGGATGTAAGTTCCATACTCGCTGCATATATGCAAAGGATATATGCAAAGAGGAGGTTCCGGAGTTTAAAGACTTAGGAGGGAATCACTTTGTTTCGTGCCATCTGGCAAAATAGAAGAGATGTTAAAAGGCGTGAAGAGGAATTAAAGCTTGAGATAAAAGAAAAATATGGAGACGAAAAACTTGAAATTACAAAAGAAGACATACTTGCAATGATTATTGCTGCGTTTCAGGTTTTTGTCCCAGTAATACTGATTATAGCAGGAGTGTTTGGCCTATTTATATGGTTTTTTACCAAGGTATATTTAAAATAAAACTCTGCAGGGAATTTTTCCTGCAGGGTTTTTTTAGATATACCCGTTTTTTGTTTTCGAGGGATATAGGCATTTCGGGAGAAGTAAAAGTCAATCAACATATCCTGCTTAAAAAGCCAACTGTTACTTAAAACATGGCCTTTTATCTAAATTAGCAGAAGATTCACAACAGTATTAATTGTATTAATTTACAACGTTTATCCATGATTTTAATACATATGTCCATTTTATAACGTTTGTAGTAAATATATACTCTAATTAATTAATATTGAACAAACGTTATATTATATAATATAACGCTTATGGTAACTAAAAAAGAGAAAGCTAGATTACCCCAGCTGCCTAAATGATTTAATACACATTGGGAGATACTGTAATAAAATAAATATAGAATTATATTTACGAATGTAAAGAATAAAGAGGGTGAGAAAAGAGGGAAGTGAAAACAGTTTAGAGCAATTTAAAAATTTTATGGGAGGGATAAAATCTAATGTCAAAAAAATTTAGGAAGGTATTTTCGGTATTTTTTGTTTTCTATTTCGCATTTCTACAGGTGGCCTTGGCGGCCCCTATACCTGAAGTAAAATCTAGCAGCAATAGACTAGCAGGCGATGATAGGTACAAAACAGCTATAGAGGTATCAAAGAATGGTTGGGATAAATCAGAATATGCGGTTGTTGTAAGAGGGGATGATTTTGCAGATGCACTTTGTGCTGCACCTCTTGCAAAAAAGTATAATGCACCAATTCTTTTAACTCAGACCAAAGAAATAAACTCAGATGCTTTAAATGAGGTTAAAAGATTACAAGTAAAACATGCTTTTGTAGTAGGTGGAGATAAAGCTATCTCACAAAAGGTTGAGAAAGACTTGAAGGCACAAGTAGCTGATGTTACGCGTATAAGTGGTAATGACAGGTATGAAACATCTGTAGAGATTGCAAAAAGGTTAGATTTAAATGGCAAAATAGCTGTGGCTACAGGTAGTGATTTTGCTGATGCTCTTTCTATATCAAGCATAGCTGCTAAATTAGGCATGCCAATATTGCTTACTGAAAAGAACAAATTACCTAATGAAGTTAAAAAGTATATAAGTGATAAATCAATAGACAAAACCTATGTAATAGGTGGGACAAGTGTTATAAGCAATACAGTATTAAATAGTCTTCCAAAGGCTTCTAGAATAAGTGGAAATAATAGATTCGAAACCAACTTAGCTATTATGAAGGAGTTTGAAAATGAAATAAGCTTTGGGACAATATACCTTGCAGTAGGATATGGGCCGACAGGCAAAGAATTTGCTGATGCTCTTTCAGGAGCAGCTCTTGCAGCACAAAAGGGTGCTCCTATTGTAATAGTATATAATACAGTAGATACTAAAGTGCTAGATTATCTAAAGTCTAAAGTGTCCTCTTCCATAAAGGTTATTGCTTTAGGAGGAGTAAAGGCAGTACCTGAATCAGTATTAAATACTGTAACTAAACTCGTAGATGATAATACCCCTATAGATCCGGGACAACCTGGTGGTGATGATAAGTCCTATGCTATGTGGGTTCCTACTAATTGTGAGAAAATACTTAAAGATCAAGACGCACCTAAAGATGCCAATACAAAATTAAATATTGAAGCTGCAAAAAATGAATATGAGGGAGGGCAGGTAATATTAAAAGCAGTAGATAAGGAGCTTACTAATGTAAGCGCGAATGTAACCGATCTTACATTTGGGGATTCAAAAATACCTGCTGATCAGATAAGCATTTATAGGCAGCATTATATACATGTAACAGAGCCAACTACAGATCTTAACCCTGGATGGTATCCAGATGCACTGATACCACTTACAGGTTCAAATTCAACTTTTACTGTTGAAAAGGGTAAGAATCAGGGAATATGGATTACTGTACATGTACCTAAAGGAACTACTGCAGGAGTATACGAAGGTAAATTAAATATAAAAGGTAATGGTATAGATGAAAGTATTCCAATTAAAATGACGGTGCGGGATTTTGAGTTAACTGATGAGAGCCATAGTAAAACAGCATTTGCTACATGGTGGGGTCATATACCTTATGGTCATCCTAATGCACCCAAGGGCAGTAAAGAATATATGGATCTTATAAAGAATTACTACTCATTCTTTCTTGATTACCGTATATCATCAACATATTTGCCGGTTGATGACAGCGATGTAGATAAATTTGTAGAAGAAGCAGAACCTTATATAAAAGATCCAAGAGTAACTGCTTATAGTATACCTTACTATAGTGATGCAACAAAGACAGCTGGCCTGGTTAAAAAGCTAAAAGAAAAAGATTTACTAGATAAAGGATATTTCTATATAATTGATGAGCCAGGACCTGATCAATTTGCCCATATAAATGATGTTGGGAAAACAATAAAAGGTTTTGACAAAGATGTGAAACACCTTGTAACCATGGATATAAATGATGCTGTAAAAGGGTCAGTAAATTTATGGTGTTCCATTTTAACTTCGTGGGTTGGAGAATACCCACAGCTTGCGAGAGAGTATCAGAATCAAGGGGACAGCGTTTGGTGGTATACTTGTGTAAATCCTAAGAAGCCATTCCCTTCCTATCACATAGACGATTATTTAACAGGCGCAAGAATGCTTTCTTGGATGCAGAAATCTTATAATGTAGAAGGGAATTTATATTGGGCAACTAATATATACCAGAAGTATGATTTAGAAAAAGGATATATACCAAGAGATATATGGAATGATCCTAAAGCATTCCCAGGTGCTAATGGCGACGGATATTTGGTATACCCTGGTACAGACTATGGTATAAATGGTCCTATTGGAACAATACGTCTTGAAGCAATAAGAGATGGGAATGAAGATTATGAATATCTATGGACACTTGAAAAAGAGATGAAGGAAGCAGCTAATTCTCTCGGAATTGAGTATAATACAGAGGAAGCAATGAAGACCTATTTTGATAGATTATTTAAATCTGTAAAATCATATAATAATGACCCTGAGAATTTATTAGAAGTAAGAAGGGAAGTAGCACAGGATATTGTCAATCTTAACAAAGATCCTAAGTATCTTGTTAAAATAGGAGAAAGTTCAGCAGATGAGACTAAAATTACTATTTATGCAGAGA
The DNA here is from genome assembly GCA_002426575.1 of Clostridiaceae bacterium UBA5444. GTDB lineage: Bacteria > Bacillota > Clostridia > Clostridiales > Oxobacteraceae > UBA5444. The sequence goes on from DIRE01000075.1 coordinate 53,244, forward strand.
AAGGATCATCAATAAAAGTTAATGGTGATGTAATTAATGATGTTACAAATGAGGGAAATTCAGTAAAGGCAGAAGTTGCAGTTAAATCAAATATAGGATTAAATGAAGTATGCATAGCAGTAGAAAAGGATGGAAAAGTAAATACTAGCGTAAAGAAGTATGTTGTTACACAACCAGAGACTAAAACGTACCCTGTTAAGATAAGCTATTTTGAAAAGCCTGAGGACGTGGAGAAGTGGAAACTAGACAATACTATAACATCCATATCTGACCGCTTAGCATCTCAGGGAATAAATTCTATGCAGGTTACTTATAAGCCTGGTGTAGATTGGCCAAATATAAGGCTATCTCAGGATAACGGAGGACTTGCAATTACTGACTGGTCAGATTATGAGACATTTGATTTTGATGTTTATAATGAAGAGGAAGGGTTTACTGCTCAGATATATGTAAAATTTTTCGATAAAGATGGAAAATCTTTTGATAGGAATTGGTTTAATATACCGAGCAAGAGAAAATCTCATATCTCCATCCCAATAAAAGAAATAGGACTTGATGTATCAAAAATGGGAATGATTGAGGTTTGGTTGCCGAGATCAAGCCAACCTGTTACATTGCATTTTGATAATTTTGTACTAACTAAAAAGAAAGATATTTCAAATACCGAAATTCCAACTTGGTCAAAGGATAGTAAGCTAGAGGCTAATAATATTACAACCAGCGGTGTTAGCTTAAGTTGGAATAAAGCTAATGAAAATGTTGAAAACTATGAGATTTACATGAATGGAAAACTACTTGATTCTATTCCAAGCACAAGTCTAGGCTATGAAGTAAAAGGACTGAATCATAACACTAATTATACTTTCAAAGTAGAAGTTAGGGATAAATACGGAAATATTAGTGAAGATGGGCCAACTCATGATGTCAAAACTGAGGATGATCAAGTTATAATTAGTTTTCCTGTTATAAGTGATATACATCTTGACAATAATGAGGATTCTGAAAGTGCAAAGAAATTCTCAAATGCACTCAATGATTTAAATGAAATAAACCCTAAATATGACGCAATGGTTATTGTTGGTGATATGACTGATAATGGACTAGATGATCAATATGACAACATACACAGTGTACTTGATAAAAATGCTCATGGAACTGTATATTATACTATTGGAGATCATGAATATTGGAAGGCACGTTTAAATGGAAATAATGAGCTAAGTGATGATACGTTCCCTAATGGGGAAACAGAGGAAATGACTCATGATAGATTCATGGAAAAGACAGGCATGCCAGGAGTATACTATGATAAATGGGTAGGACCAGAGGATAACCAATACCACTTTATATTCCTTAGCCCAGATAAGTTCTGGCAGACTGATAAATCCATAGGGGATAGGGCATATATAAGTGATGAACAAATTCAGTGGTTAGAGGAAAAGTTGGCAGAGAAGGCTAATGAGAATAAACCTATATTCGTATTTACACATCAGCCACTACCAGACACGGTACCAGGAAGTAATTCATCAAATAGTATAATACAGTACAATAAGGTTAAAAAAGTTCTTGCAAAATATCCTCAGGTAGTAATGTTTAGCGGGCATACTCATTACAATCTTAATATGCCTAATAACATGGTTCAGGAGTATTTTACAATGTTTGATACATCCTCTGTATTAGGTTATAAGGATGAATATTCAGAAACTGATATAAGCCAAGGACTATATGTAGAAGTATATAAAGATAAGGTAGTTGTAAAGGGAAGAGAGTTTAGCAATAAAGAATGGATAGATGGAGAGGAATATAGGCTTTACTATCCAATGAATCTTCCAAAGATGGATATTGAAGCGCCAACATGGCCTGAAGGAAGCAAGGTTGAGACTAAAGATATAGGAAGTAAGAAGTTAACTTTAGAGTGGACTAAAGCAGCTGATAATACAGGCGTTAAAACTTATAGGATTTTCAAAGATGGTATACCAGTGCTTAATGTATCAGGGGATACTAATTCTGCAACCATAAAGGATTTAAAGCCTGAAACAGAATATGAATTTTCTGTAGAAGCTTTAGACAAAGATGGAAATGTAAGCGAAAATAAGCTTACGCTAAAGGTTAAAACATCAGAGTATATAGACCAAGGAGAACCTAAAATTACACTTTCAACTAATGAGGTAAAATTAGGTGACAAGATAGAGGTTACATTAGCAAATATCCCAGAGGAGTTTTTAAGTAATTATAGCTGGGTAGGTCTTTATGAGGAAAATAAGACACCAGGACAAGACGGAGGCGCTTTATGGTGGGGATATACCTCAGATCTTATAGGTGGACAAGAAGGAGGTACATTTACATTTGATGCAAGTTCTCCGAATGTAGCGGAAGGTAAAACCTATAGGCTTATATTATTCCAGGACGGCAACTATATTATATCAGCAGAGGCAACGTTTAAAGTTACGGAATAGGATTAGAATAAGATAGAAATAACATTAGTATTTTGATAGTATAACAACTCCCTAGAGAGCCTTTCTCAGGGAGTTGTTATACTTTAAATGCTAATATTTTATAATTGACAACTTTAAATCAAGAAGCTATACTATATAAGTGATGAAAAATTACATGCGCCCGTAGCTCAGGTGGATAGAGCAACGGTTTCCTAAACCGTGTGCCGGACGTTCGAGTCGTCTCGGGCGCACCAATGTTAAGCCCTTGCAATATCTAGATTGCAAGGGCTTTTACTTTAACTTATATTTTAGTGATTTTTAAGCATGTGGTTGTCTTTTGATTGTCTCTGAGTTCTGCAGCAAAAGTGAAGAAAAAACAGCCTTGGCCCATTGCAATTGCTAGGATACAGGCTATTTAATTTCGTCGTAAAGTTGTAGTGTAAAAACTCAATTTTTAACTTGCCCTAAAATACCTTTAATTCCTTTGAAGTTTTAAGAATTTCTCCTGTTTCCTTATCAAAATCAATATTTTTTATCTAATCGGATGCCTATATGAGAAGGAAATTTAGAAAGTCAATAAAAAGACTCCTTTGGTTTGCAACTGAATACATACATCAGCATCACAGATAAGAAAAACCATGATAACAAACGATAAAGGAAAGGGAGGAGAAAAGTGTCAAATGAAAAGAATGTAAGACAAATTGTTTTAAAGCAGCTACCACATTTTAAATTACATGTAATTCTCTCGGGAATAATTTCATTAGTTATTCAATTAGTTGGGTTAATTCCGCCTATCATTATGCAGTATATAATTGATAAAGCGATACCAGACCACAACCTAAAACAAATATTAATTAGTATTTTTTGGTTTTGCTTTATACCATTGCTTTCAACTTTTCTAACAACTACATATAAATATGTACTAGCAATAGTTTGCAGGAAGTTTGGTCAAGGTTTAACAATAGCGGGCTTTGAGAAATTAATGTATCAGCCAATAGCTTTCTTTGATAAGCAAAACTCCTCTGAATTGGCTTCATATTGCCGCGGAGAGTCAATGAAGTATGTAGTATTTTGGGTTATTGACATACCACAGCTAGTTGCTAATATACTTTGTGGGATTGTGATTTTTGGATATTTACTCAAGATAAATTGGCTTATAGCATTATTTGTATTACTATATTTTCCTTTTGCATTTATCCCAAGCAATAAGTTCGCTAAAAAAGTAAAAAATTATTCTAAAAGAATTGTAAACAATAATGCAAAGATGAATCAAATAGTCAATGATACATTTAGAGGTATAAAATTTGTAAAATCAATGGTTTTAGAAAAAGTTCAATTAGGCAAATTAAATGAGGTTAATGAAGACAGTGTAAAAATTTGGAGTAAGGTAGCTTTATTTGATAACCTTTCTGG
>DIRE01000007.1 GCA_002426575.1 Clostridiaceae bacterium UBA5444
TTGGCTGTGTAATATCTCCTATTGATGGAGAAAAGAGAGGGTCAAATGTTACATTTGGATATGCTTTAGTAAATGATTCCATAGCATATTCCATATGTTTCTTAAGTTCACCTGTTTCAAAGAAACCGCATTTTAATACTACTTTTTGATCTTTTGGAAGTCCATTTTCGTACTTTTCTTCTGTTTTGGTTTTGTCTCCAGTGTCCTTCCCCTTATCTTCTTCCTTCTTACATCCTGTAAATAGTGTAAACACTAAAAGAGTTGTCAACGCTAAACATATATATCTCTTGAAATTTTTCATAAAGAATGTCTCCTCCTTTAAATTTAATTTCTCGATTAATAGTAGTACTTAGACTAGCCTACTATTTGGGGAAAATTACAAAGTACTGTATATTCTCCCTCTGTTCTGATATAATTATTTTGTATATTGTTGAAGCCTTGGAATTTAAAATTTGTTTTTTTATTTGGTTTTCCAAGGTTTCTTTTTTTAATATGATTATAATACTTGTCCCAAGTCAGTGGCCTTCCTTATACCCCCCTTCAAATATCCATATAATCATATTAAAGTAATATAACAAACGTTATATTTATATATTTAAATTACTTGCAAATGTGCCGCCTTTATTTACTTTATAATCGTCAAAATGTATTATATTTTCTTCAGGCGGTTTGTTATTTATAATGTCTATTATGCTATTTGACAAAATCTCTGCTGATTTAGCGTAATCAAAGTAAAGTGTTGTAAGCTCTGGGTAGCTTAGTTTAACAAGATCAGATAACCCATATCCCACTAAACTTAAGTCACCGGGAACATTTATTCCATTTTCCTTATACCATTGGAGCGCTGAAAACTGTATAACCGTATTGGTACAAAATGCTGCCGTATATCCAATATTGAGTATATTCATATTTTTAGCTATCTCATATCCATCTTCTTCTTTATTAACCTGTATCAAGGATTTGTCTAGCTCAATATTGTTTTCGGTTAATGCCCTAACATATCCATCTAATACTTTTCTGTGTATCATTAAGTCAAGAGAGCCTAGAAATAAGGCTATACGTCTGTGTCCATAACCTATCATGTAGTTCACTGCCTCATAGGCTATTCTTTCACTGTCTGGGAGCAGTACATTAATATCATCTCTTTCTGTACCGCCATACACGATAAAATTGGTTTCGTTTTCCTTTAAAAGATCTATAATCTTATCATCTACGTCTCCCGTAACTATAAAGCCATTAGCCTCGTTTGCTTTAATAAACCTTTTAACCTTTTCAAAATCTTTGTCATTATTTTTTACATTCATAAATATAATTCTATAATTTTTTTTGCTGCAGTATTTCTCAATATGTCTTAAATCAGATAGGTAACGAGGATCATCTGATTTTCTATTGTAGAGTAAAAAGCAAATCTTATTTAAGCTCTCATCAAATTTGTAGCCCAACTCTTCTGCGGCTTCAATTACTCTTTGTTTTGTTTTTTCTGATACAGTACTATTCTTTGAATTATTTAATACCATAGAAACAACGGTTCTTGATACATTTAAATAGTCTGCAATTTCTTTTTTAGTCACCATATAAACCACCCTAAATATAACGTTCGTTCAATATTTGTTAATTAAATTATATATTTACTACAAACGTTATAAAATGGACATATGTAGTATAATCATGGATAAACGTTATAAATTGAAACAATTAATACTTTTATAAATGTTCAGATAAAGGGCTATGTTTTAAGTAACAGTTGGTTTTTAAACCGAATATGTTGATTGACTTCCGCTGCTCCAAAATGCCTATTTTTCTCCAAAATAAAGCCAACAAAAATAGGCATTTAAGTCGTTGCGTAAGTCAAATCAACATATTCTGAGATCATCACTGTGATAAAACATAGCCAGATAAAAAGAACAAGCATCTCTAATTAAAAGATGCTTGTTCTTTTTATATAATATAATATTATTCTTGTTCTCCAGATGCCTTTTGTGCGTCCTCCATAATCTTAGCACTTATATTTGCAGGCACCTCTTCGTACCTTTCAAACTTTGCCGTAAATGAGCCTCTTGCCTGAGTCATTGACCTTAAATCTGTTGCATATCTTAATATTTCAGATTGTGGAACCTCGGAGATAACTACCTGCATACCATCTTTAGGTTCCATTCCAAGTACCCTTCCCCTCTTTTTATTAAGATCTCCCATTACATCACCCATAAATTCATCTGGCACTGTAACCTCTATGCGCATTATTGGCTCTAAAAGTATTGGATTAGCCTCTTTGATTCCCTTTTTAAAAGCTAAAGAAGCAGCCACTTTAAATGCCATTTCTGATGAATCTACTGGATGGTAGGATCCAAAGTGAAGTGTAGCCTTAAGTCCAACCACTGGATATCCTGCTAATATTCCGCTTTGTATGCACTCTCTTAATCCCTTTTCAACAGCTGGTATATACTGCCTCGGTACAACTCCGCCAACAACCTTATCTACAAACACAAAATCTGTTCCTTCTGGATTAGGTTCAAACTTGATTGTAACATCTCCATACTGTCCATGGCCTCCTGATTGTTTTTTGTGCTTGCCTTGGACATCTGAAACACCTTTTATGGTTTCTCTATAAGGTATCTTTGGTAAATCAAGGGCAACCTCTGCTCCATATTTATTTAATAGCTTCTTTGATATAACTTCAAGATGAAGCTCTCCCGTTCCTGATATAATTGTCTCTGCATTTTCAACATCCCTTGATACTGTAAATGTTGGGTCTTCTTCTGATAGCCTTGAAAGTCCTGATGATATTTTGTCCTCATCACCCTTTGATACGGGCTTAACTGACATCGATATGCTTGGCTTAGGAAATATTATTGGGTCATATTTAATAGGCTTTGATGCCTCACACAATGTATCCCCAGTCTCAGTTATAGATAATTTTGATACGGCCCCTATATCACCAGCTATAAGCTTGCTAATAGGGATCTGATTTTTACCTTTAAGTACATATAATCCCCCTATTTTCTCATTCTTACCTTGATCTGGATTATATACTGTTGTATCAGATGATATTGAACCAGACATTACTTTAAATAAAGAAAGCTTTCCAACGTAAGGGTCTGCTATTGTTTTAAATACAAAAGCTGAGAATGGTTCATTTACATCTACTTTTCTTATAACTTCCTCATTATCTTTAACACTCTTGCCATAAGTAGGATTAACGTCTGATGGGCATGGCATAAAGTCAACTATTGCACCAAGCAGGTTTGTAATTCCCTTATTTGCAATACCTGATCCGCAAAATACAGGTACAATCTCACCTTTTGCTATTCCGCTTCTAAGCCCCTTTATAAGCTCTTCATCTGAAAGCTCGCCCTCGCTAAAATACTTTTCTAATAATTCTTCATCATTTTCTGCAACAACTTCCATAATTTCAGCCTTATATCCATTAGCCATATCTAATAGTTCAGAGGGTATATCTTTTTCAGCAATATGATTACCATCAAACATTTCTGCCTTCATTTTAACTACATCAATAATACCTTTAAAATCATTTTCTTTTCCTATTGGTATATGAAGTGGTACAACGGATATACCAAACTTATCCTTCATCTGAGACAGCACTTTCTCAAAGTTTGCATTTTCCCTGTCCATTTTATTTATAAAAAATGCCATTGGCATATTGTGGTCTTTGCAATAGTTCCACATCTTCTCAGTACCTACCTGTACCCCCGAAACAGCGCAAGTATTTATAAGTACAGAATCTGCAGCCCTTATTCCTTCTAAAACTTCACCTACAAAATCAAAATAACCTGGGGTGTCAAGTATGTTTATTCTTGTCTCTTTAAAGTTACATGGTGTCAAAGCTAGGCTAATTGAAATCTGTCTTTTTCTTTCTTCAGCATCATAGTCACTTGTGGTTGTTCCATCTTCTACTCTGCCAATTCTATCTATCTCTTTACAATCGTAAAGCATTGCTTCAGTTAAAGTAGTCTTACCAGTACTCCCGTGTCCAACAACACATACATTTCTCAGTTGATGAGTTTGATAATCTTTCATCATGCCTTCCCCCTTATATTAATTATTTGTGAATTTGAAATATTCTTAACAAATGACACATTAAATATATTCTATCCATATCCAAGTTTTCCTCTTTTTTTATTAAAATAGCTCATTACTTTTTAAATTTGACCTTTATTGGCGATTTAAGCAGTTTGTATAAAACAGGTATATCTATTATTATATGCCTATAATGTCAGCCTATACAATATTTAATCCCCACTTGGGGAATATTTGAAATTAAATACTTTGTTTAATTTCTTAAACTAGTGTAAAATATATTTATGTATTTTTTAACTATTTTATTTTGAAAGGGGAAGAAAAATGGATGATGAAAGGCATGAAAACACTGATATAAAAAATGAGATCATAGAATGGATTAAAGCCATAGCAATTGCAGTTGTTGCAGTTTTCATAATCAAGTTTTTCCTATTTGATGTTATACTTATTGATGGAACATCAATGGAACCTACTCTACATAATAAAGACAGGGTTTTTGTAAATATACTAGGATACAAGGTTGGCAAGCCAAAGCATAATGATGTAATTATTTTTACTCCATCTATTGATAAAAACTCATTTTATATAAAAAGAGTTATAGGTCTCCCTGGAGATACAGTAGAAATTAAAGATGATAAAGTCTTTTTAAATGGTGAATTGCTGGATGAGACTTACCTAGCCCCTGGCACGGTTACGAGACCTTTTACCGAGGACACCCTTACAATAAAAGTCCCCGAAGGAACGGTTTTTGTACTTGGAGATAATAGGGAAAGCAGCGAAGACAGCCGAGATTTTAGACTTGGACCCGTGCCCATAAAATCTATAAAAGGACGTGCAGTATTTAGATTGTATCCATTTAACGATATGAAAAAAATAAGCTATAACAGCAATACTTATGGATACGCAATGGAAAATGCCTAGAATATTCTAGGCATTTTTTTATGTTATTCAAACACATTAACTAACTTACCAAATATATTATCGTTATCCTTTATCTTTTGCTCATTTCCAATTGCGCAGAAATAGTCTTGTTTCATAACATCATCAATAACTTTTCCAAGGGATTGTATATCCTCTTTTGTTGTGGATAGAACCTCTTCCCTCTCTTTTTGTATATCTTCTTGGGTAATATGGCTCAAATAATAGGCTATTGCTCTTTCTCCCTTCATTGAAGGTGTAAGTGGAAAATCAAGGCCGCTTACAGTACCTATTATATATTTTGTCATTTCCCTCTCATCTGCATCAAACCTGCTTATATATTTCCCTGCTTCATCATATACATTAAGGGTTTCTTTCAGGTTTGGATCACGATAGGATGCAAAGAACATATTACCGTTTCTATCAAACCTTGCAAAGGCACCATAGGCTCCTCCTTGGACACGTACATTGTTCCATAGGTAGTCATATCCTTCTATGGTCCTTAAAACCTTTAAGCTGCCAGTATAATCATATCCTAGCTTCATAAAGTTATATCCCTTTGCCACATACTGAACTTTTCCCTGGGTTAGTAGGCCTTCATTTTCTTTATTTAAGTCAAATTTATATTCATGGGTTTCATAATCAGTATTTCCTATGCATTTATCTATATCAGGAAGTACCTTTTTGAAGCTATTATAGTCCTCATCTTCACAGGTTACACTTATAATAAGGTTCTTCTTGTTAAATATACGTTTATATACTTCATATAGATTTTCTTCTATATGAAATGCTGCTTCTTTATCATTGCTTAGCTCTTTTTCAAGACCTGCAATAAATTTATAGTAGGATATACCTGATAGCTCTTCTATATATCTGCCTGAAGGTGAAAAATAGGAATAAACACGTTTTCCTGCTGCTACATGGCCCTCATCAAATATCCTCATCTCAAGCCTTGATTTTATCTCTTGTATTATCTCTCTAATTCTCTTAGTCTCAGTAAACTTCGTAGATTTAATTATTTGGCATAAAATATCTGCAAGTTCTGGAAGTTTTTCTGCTACAGCCTTTGACTTTACAATAAACTTAGGATAATACTTTTCAGGATCTCCGTTTTCTTCAAAAGCCCCTATGTTAAACTGTATGCCCCCTGTATGAATATTTATCTCATTTGTTAGTTCCGTATAATCATACTTTTCACAGCTAACCTTTCCTAATACATCAGTTAAAAGGCTTATATAAGGCAATAGCTCTTGCTCCACAACTGTTGAGTCAAAAATCATGCTCATATATACAATTTTATTTGTAAATACATTGTGATGAAGAGTATCTATTCCTAATTCTTGGTTTTTGACTATAGGTAATTCTTCAGCCTTCTTTTCTATATCATCAAGAGAAAGAAGAGGTATTTTGGCTAAATCTGCTGGAGAGTCTGGTTCTATCTGTCTTTTCTTCAGCTTTTGCGTCTTTTTTATTATTTCTTCTAACTCCTTCTCTGATAGACCCTCTTTATATTTTTTAAGCTCATCTTTTACTTCTTTGCTCTTTCTCTCTGAAAGACCCTTTTGAGGTTTTAATGTAATAAGTGAGCTATGAGTATTATCTAGTAAATATTTTTGAATCATATCTTCAAAATATCTAGTTTTAAGAGCTGATTTTATTTTAGTTAGAGTCTCCTCATATTGCAGATGCATACATGGATCCTCGCCATATAGCCAGCTATCCATTGCCTCTATATTATATATAAGCCCCTTTGGTGCACCACCATGATCAGCCTCTCTTAGCTCAAACTCCTTTATATTTATGGAAGCTTCAATTAATTTCTTGTCGATTCCATCCTTAACTAGTGACTGCAGTGTATCAAATACAACCTTCTTAAAATCTTCCCTTTTGTTTTCATCAGAATTCTTTACAACTATACTAAATACAGGTTCTAATATGCTATTATCAAAAAATCCAAATACATCCTTACCTATCCCAGCATCTAAAAGTGCTTTTTTAAGTGGAGCAGCAGGAGTTTCAAGAAGCATATGTTCAAGTATCTGCATTGCAAGATATGTCTCAGTGCAGGTGGACTTTCCTGTCTTAAAGTTTAAGCTAAGGAAAGTTTTATGCTCTTCATCTTCATCAGGTGAAATAGGATAATATTCTGTAACCTCATTCATTTTATCAAAAGGTTTTTGCAAAGGAATACTTGAATCTATCTCAATTCTATCAAAGTTTTTAAGATAGTTTTCATTTATAAACTTAAGCTCCTTTAGTAGATTACCATCCCCATATAAATATATATAGCTATTTGAAGGGTGATAATACTTCTTATGGAAAGATAAAAATTGCTCTAATGTAAGGTTTGGAATATCTTCTGGATCCCCACCTGATTCTTTTCCATAAGGTGTATCAGGGAAAAGTGTTTGTTGTATCTTCCTAAATAGTATGGACTCTGGTGCTGAAAATGCCCCCTTCATCTCATTATATACAACACCTTTATAGCTTATTTCCCCATCCTTATCGTCAAGCTCATAGTGCCATCCTTCTTGCATGAATATCTCTGGGTATTTATATATATCTGGATAAAAAACTGCATCAAGATATACATCCATTAGATTGAAAAAGTCCTTCTCATTCTTACTCGCAACAGGGTACATGGTCTTATCTGAGAATGTCATTGCATTTAAGAAAGTATTTAAAGATCCTTTTGCAAGTTCAACGAAAGGCTCTTTAACTGGAAACTTTTTTGATCCGCAAAGCACTGAATGTTCAAGTATATGAGGAGTCCCCGTGCTATCCTCTGGTGGAGTCCTAAAGCTTATAGAAAAAACTTTGTTGTCATCATCATTTTCTAATGCAAAAAGCCTTGCTCCTGTTTTGTCATGGGTAAATAGCCTTCCAATCGAATTAACCTCTTTTATTTCCTTTTCGTCAGTTAAAGTAAATCCATTGTAGCTTTTTCCAACTTCGAATTTCATGTACTTTATCTCCTTTCAATTAAAAATAAGCAAAACGAAACTAAACCAAACAATAAATAGTATTCCACATATTGTGGAAATATCCTCTATTTCTATTCTAGCAGAAATGATTTAAGCTCATTTACTGAATCAAATATATATAAAGGGCCTGACTCTTTAAGCTCGTCAAAGGATCCATATCCGTAGGATACTCCAATTGAATCTATTCCCTTTTCTTTGGCCCCGCATATGTCATATTTTCTATCACCTATCATAACTAATTCTTCTTTTTTTAGATCTGGAATATTATCTAGTACGTATTCTATAACTTCTTCTTTTGAGGTTCTTGTGCCATCGAAATTGCTTCCTATAACCATATCAAAATAATCATATATATTAAAATACTTTAATATCTTTATGGCGAACTCTGTAGGTTTTGAGGTTGCAACAATCAACTTTTTATTAATGGATTTAAGCTCTTTTAGCATGGAGTTCATTCCCTCATATATCTCATTTTCGAATATTCCCTTTGTTGAAAAGTATTCTCTATAATATACAATGGCTTCTTTAGATTTTGCATCATCAAAGGAATAGTATTCCTTAAAAGAATCTAAAAGCGGCGGCCCTATAAAAACCTCCAGTTTATCTAAATCCTCTTCTATGATGCCAAACTTTGCTAATGCATATTGAACAGCTTTGGTTATTCCAACCTTTGGATCTGTAAGAGTCCCATCAAGATCAAACAACAAAATATTATATTTGGCCAAATAATCCACTCCTTAAAACTATAATTCAAATATCGTCGTATTTTTTATATTATATCATACCGCAGGTGAAATAAGATACTGGGAGGTGAGATATAACAGCGGAAGGTGAGATAACATACCGAAGGGTTTAGCTCAATATAAACATGGGCAAAAAAAGTCCTAGGTCATGTATCTGCCTAGGACTTCTTTTTAAATCTCAACTTCTAACCCATCATAAGTTACAATGACACCATGAGGGGATGCCATTTTTACTAAGTCATCATGAAGCATACCGCAGTTATGAGAGAAGTGAGTTATTATATACTTTGTGTCTTTATTAGTTATTCCTTCTTCTATTAAACGTTTCTTTACCTCAAGCACATTAGGAAATCCCATATGGCCTCTGCTGTTTTCTAAAGGGCCATAGGTGCAATCAAATATCGCTCCATCAATTGATTTTCCTTTAAGTGCTTCCCAAGTCTTTTCTGGAAAATATCCTGTATCATGTCCATAAAGTAAGGTTTTATTATTTATTTCTATGGTATATATATAGCAGTCTTCATCTTTCATATGATCAGCTAAAAATGGAGTAACTTTAGCATCTCCTGCTGTAAATGGTGTGAAAGGCAAAACCGTATTAAACTTTAAAGGGGTTCTGTCTCCTCCCTCGTTTACCGCATCAAACTTTTCTCCTACTTTTCCGCTTCCATATATGTTTAGAGTAGGAACTGAGTTAATTACTGCATACCAGTTCTTCCTAAGCTCTAAATCCTCAGGATAAAAATGGTCGCTGTGAGAATGAGTTATAAAAAGATACTCAATCTTTGAAAGCATTAAACCATTATTAAGTACATGCATATACGTATCTGGAGGAAAATCCACCATATATTTATCATCAATAATGCATGAGGATCTGGTTCTTATATTTTTCCCTTTAAGTTCTCTTGCCTTCATACATACATCGCACTCGCAGAATATCCCTGGCCAGCCTTCTGCTGCAGCAGTACCTAAAAATTTTATCTTCACTCTATATCCCTCCATTGTTTGTATACAATACTTTCAAAATATAATTCAAAAGTAATTATAGCATATCTCATAAGGATTAAACTAGGAAATGGCAGCCATTTTGCTTTTGTAAAATTTGTAAAGGGAACCTTAAAACTAAATTTAAGATCCCTATACCCTATACTTTATACTGTATTAACTATATTTAAAAATGTTATTTTTGTGTTGATAACCACTCATCAAGCTGTTTTTGTTCTTCTGCAATTACCTTGTCAATTCCAGCATCTTTATAAGCCGCAGTAAGCTTTGGCAGATACACTTTAGGATCAAGCATACCTGTTTCAAGTCCTAATATATAATCTTGACCTGAAGCTTTGCATGCTGCAATCTCGTTTTTAACTGGAGCTGGATCAAACATAAATCCCAGATCCTTTGTTGGTGTAGCTGCATCGTTAAATTTCTGGAACTTATCCCATTTATCTTTGTCTTCAACTTCTGATAGATAGTTTAAGAATACATTACCAAGTGCCCATTGTATACAAGGATTATATTTTGAATTCTCAGGACCAGGCTTTATAACTTCATCTGATACCTTTACATAATGCTTGCCTTCTACTCCATAGTTTATTAAATTATTTAAATATTTATCAGTGTTGACAAGTTCAAGGAACATTAAAGCCCTTTCAGGGTTTTTGGATGTAGTTGATATTGCTTCCATTGAGCCTGCTGCATCATAGTTGCCTATTATAGGCTGTGTAATTGCAACTTGTACCCATGGCTGTCCTGTGGATACTGTTAATTCTTTATCTTTCCCAGGCTTTAATGATTTTATGGCTGCAAATATCTTTCCTGCTGACTCATCTGCATTATAGTCTGTTAAAGTAGGAGCATCCTTCCTTATATATCCAGCATTATAGAACCTATGAATTGTGTTTAGATACTCTTTCATTTCAGGCAGTTCAAACTGGTTAGATATTTTCATATCCTTTGAATCATTATATAAAACTCCTAGATTTTCACCATCTATACCATCATAATCAAGGTGCATCCTTGGATTTTGTGCTCCTGCTGCTTCAAGAGGATATACTCCAGGCTCATTTTCTTTTATTGTTTTTAAGAATGGTTCTATATCTTCGAATTTCTTTATCTTACTAATATCCATATTATATTTCTTTACAAGATCTTCTCTTAATATAAAACCCCACTGATGAGCTTTTTCCTTATTTGTAGGTATTGCATAGTTAACTCCGCCTATCTCTGATCCTTTCAAGAAATCCTTTCCAAGTAGTTCCTTCGTCTTTGGTGCATACTTATCAAACATATCATTTAGTGGAACAAAAGCACCTTTTACTGCTTTTTCCCTGTAATTATTGGCCCATGATGATGTGAAGCAAATATCAAATTCTTCCCTTGATGCTATCATAGTTCCAATCTTTTCATCATAACTACCCCAGTCAAAGCATTGTAGTTTTACTGTAGCATTTATCTTGTCTTTGATATATTTATTTATTTCATCTTCTATAAGAGCTGTATCCTCCTGTTGACCATTACCTATGAAATACCAAGTTAATTCAACCGGTGCAAGCTCCCCACCATTTTTTGCAGCGTCTCCATCCTTTGCTGCATCTCCACCTTTTTTCCCACAACCTACTAAAACAACAGACATAATCATAGTACAAATAAGTAACAAAGCTATTGTCTTTTTCTTTCTTAGCATAATTGCTCCCCCTTTTTATTTAATTCTATATGATATAAGTACAGTAGAAACTGTATTTATACTATATCAACCTTTTACTGCACCTATAGTTAGCCCTTGTACAAAATACTTCTGGAAAAATGGATAAGCAAATATTATAGGACCTATTGCTATTATGGCCATAGCCATTCTTGAAGATTGGCTAGGTATATTAGCTAATGCTCCAGATACATTTCCCGCGCTTTGCGAGCTTGTTGATAGATACTGTATACTCTTTTCCACTCTATATAAAAGATATTGCAGTGTATACTTTTTCTCATCCGTTATAAAGAGTAGAGGAAGATACCAGTCATTCCAATAGCTCAATATATTAAATAATGATATAGTGGCTATGGCAGGCTTAGCTAAAGGAATTACAATCCTGCAAAATGTATAAAACTCGCCTGCGCCATCAATCTTTGCAGCTTCTATAAGAGAATCTGGTATAGATGTAGAAAAAAATGTTCTCATTATTAATACATACATTGGTGAAAGTAGGGCCGGTATTATAAGAGCCCAGTAACTATTCTTAAGGTGCAAAAATCTAGCATAAACCATGTACCATGGAACCAATCCACCATTAAAAAGCATTGTAAAATACACAATAAAGGAAAATGTATTTCTATATTTAAAGCTTTTCCTAGACAGTGGATAAGCATACATTGTTATAATTACTATACTAATTAAGCTGCCTACAAGTGTAACTAATGCTGTAGTACCATAAGCTCTCAAAACCACTCCAATATCTTTTATTATATATTCATAAGCATATAAGCTAAATTTCTTTGGAATTAACTTATATCCATAAAGGCTGATCATTTTTTCATCAGTTATTGATACCATAAAAACTAAAATAAGAGGATATATGCACATTATTGCTAAAATCGTAAGTATAATGTTAAAAATTATATTCGATTTTCTTGATATCTCAAGATACCCTTCTTTACTATTGCCTTTGCTTTTACTCATAATAATCCCCCTAGAACAAAGCGTTTTCTTTATCTATCTTCTTTGTAATATAGTTTGCAGTACATACAACTATAAATCCAACTATGGCCTGATAAAATCCTGCTGCGGCTGACATACCAACGTCTGCTGACTCTCTTAATCCTCTATATACATAGGTATCTATTACGTCTGTAGCTGAATTTATTGCTCCTGAATTCTTAGGAACTATATAAAAGAGTCCAAAATCTGAATAGAATATCTTCCCAACTTTAAGCAATGTTAATATAATTATTATTGGCTTTAATAGCGGTATAGTTATTTTGGTTATTTGCTGGAACTTTGTAGCACCATCTACCGCTGCAGCCTCATAATAAGATTTATCAAACCCGCATATTGATGCAAGATATACAACAATATCATATCCTGTCCACTTCCACGTATTAACAAAAGGTATTATAAAGTACCAATACTTAGGCTCCGCATACCAGTTATGAGTTTTGAGTCCCAATTTAGAAAGGGCTGCATTGACAACTCCCATATCTGAACTTAGAAGCGCAAAAACAAGATAACTTACGACAACCCATGATAGAAAATAAGGTAAGAAAAACACGCTCTGATAGAATTTTGCGAGTTTCCTATTCCTAAGTTCATTAAGTATTATCGCTAAGGCTACTGGAATTGTAATTGAAATAATTATAAAAATAACGTTATACATAATTGTATTTCTGGTTATTGTCCATGCCTTTCCCGACATGAACAGGTATTTAAAGTTTTCAAAACCACACCATGCGCTTTTAAAGAAGCCATCTTTATAGTTATAATCCTTAAATGCCAAGAGAACTCCAGGCATTGGCAAATAGTTATTTATAAGTAATACTATAAGCCCTGGGATTAGCATGAAAAATAATACTTTGTTTTTCTTAAACTCAATGCAAAAATTTTTAATGGAACTTTGCTTTTTTATTTGCTGTTCATTTGCAAGACTTTTATTAAAGCTTTTTGCCATACTAGCACTCACCTACATTCTTTTATGTTATTAAAGATTAAGGCCTCTATTGCCTTCACTTAATACATTATCAGCTTTTTAATATACCATAAATAGAGCAATATGCTTTATGGTGTACTATATTGCCACAATTATTGCCCCTTATGGAATTTTGAAAATATTACAACAAGATATTACACCAAATAAAAAAGCCTAGGCCTTAGCCTAGGTTAAAGAAGATATATATTCTGTAGGAGTCATACCAGTATATTTTTTAAACAGCTTTGAAAAATAGTGGGCATCATTTATACCAACCATTTCAGCTACCTCATAGTTTTTATATCTGCCATCTATCAATAGCTCTTTTGATTTTTCTATCCTTATTTCGTTTAAATAGTCCACGAAGTTTTTATCAAGCTCCTTTTTAAACATCCTGCTTAAATAATATACACTCACATATGTGTGCTCCGCCACATCACTTAGAGTTATAGGCTTCATGTAGTTGCAATTTATAAATGTTATGGCTCTTTGTAATATAATATTTATATTCTTACAATTATAGCTATTAATTTCACGAACTAGCAACAGGGAATTTTTAACTAATGTATCATGAAGCTCGTGAGCATCATTGCACTTAGTAATATATTTGGTTAAATACTTATAATTGCACATATCTTTTATTTCCTTAGACTTATCCTTCATTGAATCACCTACATCTAAAACCCCAAGCAATACACTATGGTAAAACTTTATGGCAGCATCTTCATCATATGACTTTCTTAAGTTTGTTATATCCTCAATCTTGCAGAGTGTATCTTTTACATTCTGCTCATTTCCAGAGGTTATTGCCTTAATAAGAGACTTTTGATATTCCTCAAGCTGCGGATAGCTGTCCTCTTTGAAAAATGATTTTAAATCTTCATATAATATTATAGAATTTTGCCCCATATACATTTTGTATTCAATAGCTTTTAGGCATTCACTCATCTTCTCTGGCAGATCTAATACACCCCTGCCTATAGAACTTACTGCAACCGTTATAGATAGGTTAAGATAATCACGAACAAAATCCTGAAGCTCCCCCACTTTTTTGCATACCTTGTCTTTAAAATCCTTGATCTCTATCTTTGGCTGTACAATAAATGAAATTCGCGTATTATCAATTGCCACCTTTTCAATTATGAAAGTCTCAATGGACATCTCCTCAAATATATTTATAATTCCAAATTGGTTAAGATGTATGTCATAGCTGCTTACTTCCTTTAAGCTTGTTTCGTCAAATTCCATAACAAGCAGTATAAAGGTATCAATCTTTAAATTATATAATGCTATATTTGATTCTATATCTTCAGGATCTTCAATTATCCTAAACATTACATCATAAATAAACTTTTCTTTTAGGGCTGGAATAGCTTTATTCAATTTTCTTTTAACCTCATCTGTTTCCTCTTCTCTTTTAAGTCCGTACCTAAGCTCAATAACTGCCCGCCTTATTATGCTGCTTATCTCATCGACCTTTGAAGGCTTTAGTATATAATCAAAAGCTCCTAATCTTATAGCTTCCTGCATATACTCGAAATCTCTATAGCCAGTTAAAATAATAAATTTGCTGTAAGGAATTAGCTCTTTTATCCTTCTTATCATGGTAAGCCCGTCAACTCCAGGCATTTGGATATCAGCCACTATTATATCTGGCATAAATTCTGTTATCTTGTCCATTCCCTCAACCCCATCTGAGGCTTCTCCACACACATAGCACCCAAGCGTATTCCAATCCACAATATTAATAAGACCTTTTCTTATGATAGGTTCATCATCAACGATTAAAACCTTAAACATGGTTATCCCCCTCACCCGTATCTTGACTATAAGGTATCATAAAGTACATCTTTGTATACTTCATATATTTGCTCTCAATATTGAGCCCATAATTGTCTCCATAAAATAGTTTTATCCTTCTATTTACATTTTGCAGCCCTATACTTCTTCTATTCCTTTTTTGTATATAATCGCCGCTATTCTTTTTAAATTGTAAGTTTAAAATATCTAGTTCCTCTTCTTTTATGCCTATACCATTATCCATAACTTCTATTACTATATCATCTTGGGCCCTATGAGCAATTAAATTTACTACAACCTTCTCTCTACTTTTTTCTAGTCCATGACTTACAGCATTTTCAACTAATGGCTGTATTAAAAGTCTAGGGATTTTTATATTCAATATGGTTTCATCAACATCTTTTACCACCTCAAGCCTTTCATCATACCTCTTTTTGATAATAAATATATAATCCTCAATATATTTAAGCTCATCTTCAAGAGAAATAAGTTTATTATCTCTTCCCATGTTTGCCTCTATAAGAGATGAAAGTGCTAAAACAGTATCACTTATTTCAGATACACCATTTAACTGGGCAATCCAGTTTATTGTCTCTAATGTATTATATAGAAAATGAGGATTTATCTGAGCTTGAAGTGCCTTTATCTCTGCTTCTTTTCTAGTTATCTGCTCTTCGTATATACACTTTACTAAATGATTTATCCTTTTAGCCATATTATTAAATGTCATGCTCATATATCCAAGCTCATCACTTCTATTTGTGCGTATTTCTTTATAATCTAGGCCGTCTTCAAACTCCTTCATGGCGCAAGTAATCTCATTTATAGGATTTAATATATCTAGTGAAATTAAAAGGCTAAAAATAGTTGATACAATTATCGTAATCATAAATAAAATAGAGTGCCATTTTTTAAGATCATTAATCTCCTTGTAAAGTTCCTTTAGAGGTATATAGCTTAAAGCCTTCCAATTTGTATTATTTACCGATACGTAGGATATAAGCATATCAAGGTCTTTATCTATGTAATAGCCCTTGTCATTTGCAATCTTATTTATAGATAAGTCAGATGTTATATTATAATCACTGCTGCTTATAACCTTTTGATCTTCTGAAACAATTAAAACGTTTTTCATTGAATCAGTGCAAAAATCTTTATATGTGGATGCTATGGCATTTTTGTCTATGGCAAAAGCCATAATCCCCACCTCTTCAAACGTGGACGGGTCATTTATGGTGCGTACAAGAAATATGTTTTTAACTTTGCCTTTCTCTTCATCAACATACCATGTGGGTTTTCCTATAGCCTTTCTAGCCTTTTTGAGGACTTTATCATATGGTATGGCTTGTTCTATATTTATGCGCCCGCTATTCATATTATATGAGTAAAACTTTCTTTCATTTGAAACAAGGCATATAGACTGTACCCCATCTATAGACAATGTGGTATCTCTTAGCATATTTTTTACGTTATTTACCGTCTTAATATCTTCCACACTTGTAAGATAGTCTGTACTATTACTCCTTTTTAATGCATCATATATCCTTTTATCAGATAACATAATCTGGGACTGCATAGAGATATTGTCAACAAGGCTTTCAATCCTGTATTCAACTATTTTTAATAAATCCTGTGAATAATCAATGGATTTTTGTTTTATTATCTCTGCTGATCTCTGATAATACATGTATTGCATAATGAGAAGTGGAATTATTATCTGAATATAAAACGCTAAAAATATCTTTTTTCTTACAGATATGCTGCTAAAAAACTTTTTGATGTTGCTAATAAAGCTATTTTTCATACCTGCGCCTTCTTCTGTATATTTTGCCAAATCTATCTCTTAAGTAGCAAGTCATACTTTGTATTTTTAAGTCACAATACTAATTATAATCTGTAAAATGTATCTATTCAACTAAACAAATATTAGGAATAGTGCCAAACTTGCGCTGGCACTCATATTCAACAGTTAAACGAAGCAAAAAACCTTGTAACCCCCTTTAATGAGGGCTACAAGGCCTCTATTCTATATAAGCCTAAATTTACGCTGTGGCTCACATTTCAATGCCTAGGAAAGGGTCACCGTTTTCTTTGCATGCAGCACCTTGCTGTATGGTTTATTTCCGGTTAATTGAATACTTCTGTTATCTGGCTGACAGGTTCCGACATACACCTCATACTCTGCTTCATTTAAGACAAGCTTGCCATCGTTATTATAAAGCCCAAATGCCACGTCTTTTAATATGAGGGCTACGGTTTTTCTCTCGCCTGGCTGCAGGAATACCTTCTTTAAGCCTTTTAGCTGTAAATTGGGTGCCCCATCCATCTTCACCTTGACATAGGCTTGAATGGTTTCTGCTCCCGCCATACTGCCTGTATTTGTTATTTCTGCCGTGCAGGTTATATCTTTTCCGGGAAGGATTTCATCTCCGCTTATTGATACATTATCAAGTACAAAGTCGGTATAGGATAGTCCATATCCAAATGGATACAATGCTTCATTTTTCATGTAACGATAGGTTCTATTTGTCATATTATAATCAGTAAACTCTGGAAGCTCTTTAGTGGTACGATAGAAAGTTATGGGCAATTTGCCCTCTGGTGAATATTCTCCAAAAAGCACCTTGGCAATTGCTCTGCCACCCTGTGCTCCCGGATACCATCCCTGAATTATTGCCGGAATATGCTCGTCCTCCCAGGGAATGCTTAAAGCGCTTCCAGATAAAAGGATCAATATAACCGGTTTCCCGCTACTATATAGCTCCTTGATAATATCTTCCTGAATTCCAGGAAGGTTTAAATCCCTCTTATCTCCGCTGGCAAACTCATTTCCTTGGTCACCTTGCTCTCCCTCTAAGTTAGAATCAAGGCCAAAGCATGCAATTATAACATCGCTCATATCACAGACCCCACGAACTTCTGATAATCGATCATTCTTTGCAGTTAAAGCCTGTACATTTTCCTTAAATAGGTGGCATCCTTCGGAATAATATACACGTACATCATCTTCAAGATATTCCTTTATGCCCTCCAAAACGGTAACATACTCCGATGCGGTTCCTTCATAGTTACCAACCAAAGCTTTACGGTTATTTGCATTAGGCCCGATAACTCCAACCGTTTTAAGCTTAGATTTATCCAAAGGAAGAATCTGGTTCTCATTCTTTAACAAAACTATAGATTCTCTAGATGCCTTTAGATTTAACTCTTTATGCTCTTTATTGTCCACCTGATCGTAACCTATTTGATTAAAAGATACTTCCTTAGGATTATCAAAAAATCCAAGCTTCATACGGGTTGTTATCAACCGAATTACCGCCTGATCCAAGGTCGTCTCCTCCACCAATCCATCACAAACCGCATCTAAAATATAGCTGTACATCTTACCGCAGTTTAAATCACACCCGTTGTTCATGGCCAAAGCTGCGGATTCCTCTGGTGTTGATGTTATCTTATGATACTCATGGAAATCCCTAATTGCCCCGCAATCGGAGGTAACATGGCCTTTAAATCCCCATTCGCTGCGGAGTATATCTTTAAGAAGTGTAATGCTTGCGCAGCATGGTTCCCCATTTGTACGATTGTATGCGCCCATGATTGACTCAACCTTTGCTTCCTGTACACATGCTTTAAATGCAGCCAGGTATGTTTCATACAAGTCCTGCTTGAATACAACTGCATTAAAGCCGTGCCTTATATCTTCCGGACCAGAATGTACGGCAAAATGCTTTGCACATGCTGCCGCCTTCATATACTTCTTATCATGTCCTTGAATACCTCCCACAAATCTTACACCAAGCCTAGAACTTAAATATGGATCCTCGCCATAGGTTTCATGGCCTCTCCCCCATCTAGGATCACGGAAAATATTAACATTTGGTGACCAAAAGGTCAGCCCCTTATATATATCCGTATCATTGTACTTTTGCTGAATATTAAATTTTGCTCTTCCCTCTGTTGAAATGGTGTCCGCAACCTCTTCTATAAGATCCTCATCAAAAGTTGCAGCAAGTCCAATGGCCTGTGGAAAGACGGTTGCCACTCCAGCTCTTGCCACCCCGTGTAACGCCTCGTTCCACCAGTTATACGCTTTTATCCCTAATCTTTCAATTGCCGGGGCATTGTATAAGGTTTGAGATACTTTTTCCTCTAGGGTCATCCTAGATACCATGTCCTTAGCTCTTTCTTCAAAGTCCAAATTCTCATCTAAATACGCTTTGTATTCCTGCATCTTAATCACTCCTATACTTATTCATGCTATAATTAGATTATAGTACAACAAATTTATGATTTAAATGAAAAGCCCATATCCTTTATATTGAAAGAGGTATGGGCTTACTTTTCCTGCTTTAGTGAAAAAGTTAAGATATATCTTCTAAGTAATAACTCATCTGTTAAATTTTTAAGAGTATTTGCATATATGCATCAATGACATTTTGAATAACCACATGATGGACATATTACACAGCCATCTTGATGGCTTATTTTTTCTCCACACTCAGGGCATTTAGCATATACGGTTTTATCTTCCTGGGGAATCTCATAGGTTTTAGGTATAGTGCAGTCCATGCAGTCAAATTCCGCAGAGGCTTCACAATCATGTTCATTATCTTGGCTTTCAGTTTCTTGTATGTTTAGTACCTTTTGTATTGTCTTTGCAATAGCATCAGGACATGAAAGCACCTTTATATCTTTATTATTAGCCTTTTGTCTTATAGTGGAGTGGCAGCGTATACCTTTAAGCTGTTCTATTATCTCATTTGCATCCATTCCAGACCTTAATGCTATGGATATTAATCTGCTTGCAGCCTCAGATTGAGATGGGCATCCTCCAGCCCTGCCTACGTTAGTAAATACCTCGCATATACCCTTATCATCATAGTTTACCGTAATATATAGGTTTCCGCAGCCTATTCTAACCTTCTCAGTTATTCCCTTAGTTATGCTTGCCCTCTCTCTTGGTACAAGCTTACCTGGTTCTTTATTTTCCTCTTTTGGTGTGGATCCTATATTTAATACTTGGGAATCCCTGCTTCCATCTCTATATATTGTAACCCCTTTGCAGCCTAATTTATAAGCAAGGGAAAATACCTCATATACATCATCCCTTGTTGCATCATGGCTAAAGTTAACTGTCTTTGATACGGCATTATCAGTATGCTTTTGGAATGCTGACTGCATCTTTATATGCCACTTAGGCTCTATGTCATGGGCAGTTACAAAAACCCTCTTAACATCCTCAGGTATTGGTGCATCTGCCGCAGTTCCTTTTTCTGCTATAAACTCTAACAGCTGTTTTGAATAAAACCTTCTTTCAATGGCTATCTTCTCAAACATAGGATGAACCTCAAGCAATTTATCATTATCCATTACATTTCTTACATAAGATATTGCAAATAATGGCTCTATACCGCTCGAACAACCAGCAATTATGCTTATTGTACCTGTAGGTGCAATGGTTGTGGTTGTTGCATTTCTAATACATTGCCCCTTATATATACTTTTATCTATTGCAGGGAATGATCCCCTTACCTTAGCAAGTTCTGAAGATGCTTTCTTTGATTCAACATTTATAAATTCCATTATTTCCTCTGCTAAATCCACTGCTTCTTGTGAATTATATGGAATTCCAAGAGAAAATAAAAGATCAGCAAACCCCATAACTCCAAGTCCAATCTTTCTTGTAAGCTTTGTCATTTTATCTATCTCTGAAATAGGATACTTATTTATATCTATTACATTATCAAGAAAATGTACAGCCTTCATAACTGTAGATTGTAATCTTTCATAGTCAACTTCAGCATGGCCATTTTTTTCTATAATCATCTTAGATAAATTAATGCTTCCAAGATTGCAGCTTTCATAAGGAAGCAATGGCTGTTCTCCACAATTATGGACTACTATATTATTTGCAACAAAAAGGTGATTTACCTTTTCTGTAATATCGTATACTTTCTCTTCTCCTATATACTCTAGGCTCTCAAACTCTGCATTAACAAACTCTCCATTTTTATATACCTTTATAAAATCACTGTTATCGAGCTCTCCTGCTTCCTTCCACCCACCAATTGTCATTACTCTATGATCTTTAGTAAGTTTTATCTCATATCCGCCTTTTATAATAAGCCTATATACAGGCTTTATACCTGTTTTGAAAAAATCAGCCTCATAGTAAGATCCATCTAAGCTAAGTACTTTTGCTTTTTCTATGTTATCTATTCTAACCTTTCCATCCTCTGTCTCAATAAGGGTATCCCCTGTAACGCAAGGGTTGGTACTTTCTATCTCCCCTAGCTCTGGTACAACATTATCTTTGTTTAATCTATCAAGGAATACTATTCCAGGCTCTCCATTTGTCCATGCCATATCAACGATTAGGTTAAAAACCTCTTTAGCATTTAGTTTTCCTGTAGCTTCTTTTGTATGGGGGTCAATAAGCTCATATTCTTTATCAGATTCTACAGCCTCCATAAACTTTTCAGTTATACCCACACTTATATTAAAGTTTGTAATATCATTATTATTCTGTTTACATTTTATAAATTGAAGTATATCAGGATGATCTATCCTAAGTATTGCCATGTTGGCACCGCGTCTTGTTCCACCCTGCTTTACAGCTTCTGTAGCTGCGTTGAACACCTTTATAAAACTTACAGGCCCTGATGCCACGCCTCCTGTAGTTCTAACCATAGCGCCTTTAGGTCTAAGTCTTGAAAAACTAAACCCTGTTCCTCCGCCACTTTTATGTATTAATGCGGCCTGCTTTACAGCATCAAATATTCCTTCCATTGAATCTTCAACAGGAAGAACAAAACATGCAGAAAGTTGACCTAAATCCCTGCCAGCATTCATAAGCGTAGGGGAATTAGGTAAAAACTCAAGATTTGTCATCATATCATAGAATTCGTCTTCCACCTTTTTTATATCATTATCCCCATAAGCTGCATCTGCAGCTGCTATTGTTTTTGCAACCCTCCTAAACATTCCCTCAGGAGTTTCAATTAAATTTCCATCTGGATCTTTACTAAGATATCTCCTTTCAAGAACCTTTATAGAATTATTACTAAGTTCCATTCTAAGCACCACCAATCGCCTATACTATATTTAGTATATTAAATTATTTTCATACACTAAGTATTGTACCTACCCCAATAATAATTGTCAAAACTCAAAATTGATATAGCAATTCTTCTACTTATTATATATTAATATTTCTTCTATTTTCTCAAATTTTCACCTTGTAGCTAACCCGTAAAAAAATACCTCCAAGTAGATAATCTAATTTTTAATTAATTAGACTGTCTACTTTGGAAGTATCATATCAAACATTCAACTCCTTTTACACTACTTCAATATTGTCTTGTTCTTTCTTCCTTATTAAAATAAATGGGGTCTGCTCTCCCTCCTGCCCGGCGGGATTATCACCTATCATTTTCGATAACATGTAATTTTCATACCCAATCTCTTTATTTTTGCCTAATATTTGTACCCCTAGGTCGTTAGCATCAACAACCATACAGTCAACGCCTAGCTGATCCTTTATATTTTGGCAGGCATTATCTGGATTTGATGGGGCAAGTATACCTTTGTCTTCGTAATAGTCATATGCAACCACACAAAAGCCGTCTATATTTCTAACTCCCTTACCTGCAACCTTATAAAATACGCCTCTAACTCCAAAGGGTTTGCTTAAAGCAGACAAAAATGATGCAAATAATATTCTAATAGGGCCTGCAATTTTTATAGCTGCCTGCATTTTATATACATTATCCATTGCAGGACCTGCAGGATTTTTATATGCATACCCTGAAAGAACCTTGGCAAGTTTACCCACCTTTAAATCATCTTTTAAAATAACATCGCCCTGGCAAAGTGAAATAACTTTTTCACTCATAGATAAAATATCTCCCTCTTTATATAGAGGAAGTACATATTTTTTAACTAGTTCAATATAATCCTCCCCCAGCTTTACAAAGTGGGTTTTTATTGGATATCTACAATAAACTTCTTCTCCTAGGCTTATTTCTAATTTCCTACCTTCATTAGGTTTAATATCTTCCATAATAGCCACCACCATATTTATTGAAATTCATACTAAAAGTTCTTCTTTATTTAGATGGTAACCATTATAGAAAAATTTATAACATCATTATAAAAAAACTGAAGCTAAAAAATAGCCTCAGTCGTTTATCTCTCTTACAAGTATTAGCGGTGTAGATTCATTCTCCTGACCTGCAGGGTTGTCCTTTAATATACCCATGAGTTCTTCATTTGTACATGCAATTTCATCACATGTTCCTAATATTTCAACTCCATAATCGTTAGCGTCAACAATCATGCATTTTACGCCTGTTTTCTCCAATATTTCATTGCACACTCCATCTGGATCTTCAGGAGATAATATTCCCATTTCTAAATAATCATCAAAGGCATCATCACAGAATCCATCTATATTTGCCACATTGTTTCCTACAATTTTATAAAACAAACCCTTTACACCAAAAGGCCTTGTAATAGCAGCTATAAAGGCTCCAAACAGAACCCTAATTACCCCTGCATTATTAATTGCAAGCTGCATCTTATAAGGATTTCCTACAGCCTCACCAGCTGGTGTTTGATGAACAAACTTTGATAAAAATCTTGCTAAGCCGCTTATCTTTATATCCTTTTTATAAATAACTCTATTCTGACAAAGTGCAATCACCTTTTCGCTGATAGATAATATATCTCCAGACTTGTACAAAGGTGAGGCATATTTATTTACAATATCAATATAGTTATCCTTTCCAACCTCAACATAATGAGTCTTAATAGCATGTCTTATATACTTTTTATCCCCAACAGCAATCACAGGATTTTTCCCTGGGTTTGCAAATGGATATTCTATAGCTTTGCCGTCTGCCTGCTTATTATATTCTACATCATACATTTATTTTACCCTCTCCCTGGTAGAAAAAAATATTATAAAAATAGCTCTGTAATTTACTTCAAAAAATATCATATAAACTATAGCACATTTTCGTTGTTATGTAAATAACTACAGCAAATATGGATAGTGTCTGCTAATATATTTTCTATAAAAAATTATGTAAAAAAGAGTAGTTAAGTCTAATTCTAACCACTCTTTTTTACATTCTATAAGTATAATTAATTTTTTACAACTTTGGTAATTCAACTTCAGTAAGTTTATTTAGTATAGGCGCTGTTAACTTTAAGAAAGCAAACCCCAAAAATGCTCCAAAAACATTCATAATTATATCATCAACATCAAAGCTTCTATATGCAAATCCATACATAAAAGAAATAATCAGCTGCATAGTTTCAATTCCTAAAGAAATGCAAAATGACATGGTTAATACTTTGCTTAATTTATTAATATTTGTTTTTATCAAAGGTAATAGATAGCCCATAGGCACAAATAATAATATATTCCCATAAAATTGAATAGTACGAAACTTACTTGTGTTAAAGTATCCAATAATGGATTTGAACGGTATAAGATTGTATTTTATATTACTATGAGTTTGTTTAAACATTGAAATAATATCTGCATCACATGGGAATGGGAAAAATGCCTCATCAATAACTTTAGCTATATAAATATAGAATATTGCATATATAATATATTTTTCTATAGGAGCTTTTTGTTTCTTTAGCTTAATAATTGTTAATATATATAATACAATAAATAATAGTACAAATGGGATATTAAATCGTAGCATAGATAATCCTCCATTTTTTTAGTTGGAAAGAGTCCCTTCAAATTCAAGGGTATTATTTTCTTCTACTTTATTTCCATAAAGGTAATATCTATCACTTGCCTCTGTTACTTTCCAACTTACTATATCTCTATATCCAGCCTGACTTGCCCTCATGGTTTTTTGTCCTAAAGAAGTATCTTTCCCAAGCCTTGTTTTTTTCATTAATGACATTATATTATTTTTTCAGAAACACCTTGTCAAGCGGTTGTGCAAATGGTCCTGCATATGTTTTGCTGCCATTGCGTGGGCTTCCTGTGTAGTCTTCATGGATTGTCAGTGCGGTTCCATCAGCATTTTCGTAAACTGCATCTGACTCAAAGGATTTCCCTAGCATGTCTGTTGTAACTAGATCAGCTATCTTATCCAGACCATATTCGAACAGATTGGTAGTAAGATAGTATTTTCCATCTACCTCAGATACATCAAATTTCACATTAAAATCTGGTATTTCAATGGCGCCTTTTTCGTTTTCATATTTTCGGGCACCAGAGAAATAGACATTGTCATGAATATCAACAGGTAATGTTTTTTTTGCACATTCCGCTGGACAATCATCCGTTTGCATAAATGAATCGGAATGCATATCCTTATATCCATTGTAAATGCAATTTCCAAATCCCGTCTCCGCACTCATATCTCCGATATATATGTTGTTGGCTACCTTGTCATCACCGCCATATATGATCATAACACCGCCTACGGATGTATCATGGGGCAAATGATAAAGCGTAAACCGGTTGGTCTCGCGAAACATGCTCAGTTTGCCAGCGAACAAATTATGCACAAAAGCGGAGCCTTGCGAAACATTCAGTAGGCTGCTCTTTGATAAAAATAGATTATTATCGACAACACATGGTCCATGGCAGACTTCGATAAATAAGTCTTCCACCGTGTTTGCCAAAAATGCATTTTTGCTGACTCTTGCTCCTTGCGCCTCCCAGTCCAGCCACAAACCTCGATAACAATTATGAATACAATTGTCATCAATAATTGTATCAATGGCACAATGAAGCTTTATTCCTGCAACTTCCGCGCCAGTAAATTCGCCGCGCACATTGATATCATGAATATGATTCCCGGTAATCTTTGAAAATGCACCGCCCATATTTCCAACAATGCCAGTCTGACCACAATTATAGATTTCATTATAACGTATGATATGGCTTCCTATGTTTTCTTTAGACCAACCGTTTTTTATATTAGCAAATATAGTTTCCGTGTAGGTTTGTGTACCATCCTTTTCCGGGTTAATAGACCAGATATTATCTTTCACATCATGCCGCTTTCCAACACTGATGCCCGAACATTTTGAATCACGTATGACACAGTTTTCAATAATCCAACCCTTGCTCCAATGGGTGCCGATTGCGCCGGACTGAAACGCCGTAGGAGGCGCCCATTGCGTTGCGGCTTTTTCCATTGTTAGTCCAGACACCGTTATATAATTAATCCCCTCTGATTCCGGGAAAAAGCAATAAGGCCTTGCATTTACTTCCATCATGTGTTCATTTGGATCCATATCCATGAATCTTCCCCAGATTTCAGTCTCTCTTTCAGAGACAACCGCAAACCAGCGGTACGCCTTTTCATCCGATGCATCTTGGGAATCTTCCATTAATGCTTCCAATGTTGCTGATTCATACATTGCCTGCCCATCCCTATATAGTTCACCAGTATGGTGTGTTTGCCCCAAATCATCATACCAATCTCCAAATATGGGATCAGCAAATGGATTATAGCCAGAAAATATATCGTTTGATATGGTAGCCTTCCAAATCCCATTGTCGGCTTTTTCCCAATTCTCAACAACTTCAGCCCCACTAATTATAGGGTTTTCACCTTGCTTATTGGTATACACAATCCTATCCTCATCAGAGCTTCCCCCTATTATTGGGTTAACCCACTCACGGTAAATGCCTTCACCAATAATTATTTTATCCCCCGGGCGAGCCACCTTCACAGCCTCTCCGATAGTTGTAAAAGGTTTTTCCAAGATCCCTTCCCCCGGAGCTATGCCCTTCTTTGATACATAATAGTCCATTCTAATCTGTCCTTTCGTTTATAATTATCCTGCTGTTTACAAGTATATAGCTATCGCTGATACAATGTATCAGCACTTTATTTAAAATAGAATGCCCTGCCTAAACATTCATTATAAAATTCTGCTTCCTATAGTCACTTAGAACAAGCGTCCAATATCTTTCCCTACTATAACCCAATTATACACTATATGCCCAGTACCCACCACAAACACATTTCACATAATAGGTAAAAGTGTAGAACTAAGAGTTAATAGTGTAGTAACTAACTTCCACGCTGCCAACTCTTACTTCTTATCTCTTAGTTTTTACTTCCTTTTATTTCTTATTGGACACAAAGAAAATGAACATAGCTTAATGCTATGCCCATTTTCTTACATTGCTGCTGCTTTCTAAACGTTTTTTTATTTTATGTTCTTATGATATATCCATTATTGGGTGATATGCTAAACTTCTAATTTAAAGTTATCTTAATCCACGTTGGAAACGCCTCCCATGTTTCTATTAACAAAATATCACCTAGTACAATTCTTAATACTTTAACCATTTTTATATATAAAATGTAATCTCCTATTTACCAGTTACCCCCTTATAGTCCAACCATACACCATATACCCTATAATTACAACAGACTCATTCCACCATTCGCAGTTATCTACAATTTTCCGCATAAAAAAGCTGTTTCTATAAATAT
>DIRE01000002.1 GCA_002426575.1 Clostridiaceae bacterium UBA5444
GTGCCTTCCCCGCAATAATATATGTATAGTTACTAATAGAGATTATGTAAAAATGATAAAAAAGCAGCTTCCTAAAATAAGAAATGAAGACATATTTATAGAGCCAGATAATAAAGAGACGGCTTACTGGAGGACATAGGTCATAAAAGTAGGTGGTGGTTACGTGAATACACATATTTTCCTTGTTACATATATACAAAAGTCTCAGTGATCATATACTATCAAATTGAAGTTTTTGAGAAATATAGAATGGTAAATATCATCAATTAGCAGGGGACCGGTAATGTTTATAATAATATTCCTAAAGTTACGCCTTCGACATTATCATCTGATTGATATTCTCCCAATTTAACAGAAAGAGTATTGCAAATAATAGAATATTTATAAATTGTTGGGCATATGGTATATATAAATAGGACAAACCTATTCTAATAATATAAATTTAAATTATTTAGGATTTTAGAAATTATAAAATTAGTAGGGGGGTACACGATTATGGGTGATAGCCTTGAAATAAAAATGGGAAATTTAGTTCAACAATGGGGAGGAGCTTCTGTTAAAACTATAACATTTTGCGTTACTGAAGATTGTAACTTAGCATGTAGATATTGTTATATGACAGGAAAAAATAACAAAGGTAAAATGAGCTTTCAGATTGCAAAGCAAGCTATAGACTATATTCTTAAAGAACGTAGCTTATTTAATGAGAAAGGGGTTATTTGGGATTTTATAGGAGGAGAACCATTTCTAGAAATAGAGTTAATTGATCAAATAAGCGATTATATAAAACAACAAATGTTTTTACTAGATCATCCGTGGTTTAATAAATATAGATTTTCTTTTTCAACTAACGGAATATTGTATAATACATCCAAAGTGCAAAATTATATAAAAAAGAACCGTGGACATATATCAATAGGGATAAGTATTGATGGTAATAAAACAAAACATGACCTTCAAAGGATAAAGAAAGATGGGACAGGAACTTATGATGATGTTATAAAAAACATATCGCTTTGGTTAGAACAGTTTCCAAATGCACAAACAAAAGCAACATTTTCCCACGAAGATTTACCATTTCTGAAAGAAAGTATAATTAGCATTTGGCAGCTAGGCATCAAAAATGTTGCTGCTAATATAGTATATGAGGATGTTTGGAAGGATAATGATGACGTTATTTTTGAAAGACAACTTATGGATCTTGCAGATTACATAATTGAAAATGAACTCTGGGATAAATACTCAGTAAGGTTTTTTGATTACCATATTGGTTTTCCATTATTAATAGAAGATTTAGAAAGAAATTATTGCGGTTCGGGGAGGATGCTTGCAATTGATCATAATGGCAACTTTTTTCCCTGTATACGTTTTCTTGATTTCTCGTTGAATAGCAGGAGAGGAAGAACTATAGGAAATATATTTGACGGTATTAATGAAGATAAATTGAGACCTTTTTATGCATTAAACTTAAAGGATCAGAGTGATGATAGATGTATTAAATGTGGAGTTGCTACTGGTTGTGGATGGTGTACAGGTTTTAATTATGATTATGCAGATACAGATACAATATTTCAAAGGGTTACAAATATATGTAAGATGCATCAAGCAAATGTGAGGGCAAATAAATATTTCTGGAACAAATTTTCCCGAGTGACTGGAATGGATTCACCACGGAAGACATATAGTATACAGAGAATGGAAATGGGAAGTAAAGGCCAGAGATATTTATTATTTATAACATCCAGTAAAGCAATAGAATTTTGTAATTATACAAATGGCCAATTAGCAGAAGAAATTGTTATGAGCGAAAAACTATTAAAAAGTGGGTTGAACTTTGCAATTGATAAAGGATATAGGCCAATAATATTAAATAACCAAAATAAAATAGAATCTACATTAAATAATATATGTATCAATATTTTTGATAATAACCTATATGCCTCAATTAGAGAAGACCAGGAAACCAATACAATACTTGTATATAAAAATAGTTCTAATATTAATAAGGTTTTTGCTAATTCTAACAATATACTTTTAGTTAATAAAGATGATATATGTAAGATATTTAGTAATATAAATATTCTGCATAAAAGTTACTCCAGAATAAACATAATAATACAGGATTTACAGAAGTGGAACTACGATGATGTTGAAAATTATAAAACGCAATTAGAAAATTTAATACCTATTGTTATGAAAACTTATGAGGCGGGAAAACCAATAGAGATTAATGTATTGACCGATTTAATATATTTAGATGCTATAGAGGATTGTGGTGCAGGAGAAACAACATTTACACTTGCTCCTAACGGTAACATTTACATTTGCCCAGCATTTTATTTTGATGATCCAAATAGTTATATTGGGGATTTAGAATGCGGTATTACTGTAAAGAATTACAAATTATTAAGCTTAAAGAATACTATAACATGTAATCAATGTAGTAATTATAATTGTAAACGCTGTAAATACCTTAATAAAAAACTTACAAATGAAATAAATATTTCTTCAAAAATTCAATGCTTAGTTAGCTCTGCTGAGAGCGAAGTATCTAAAAATTTGCAGGGATTGCTTTGCAGTAAAAACTTATTGCATACCGTAGATAAAACATTAAGCAAGGAGTATAAAGATCCATTTGAAAGATTTTTAGATAAAAGAGGGAGATAAAAATCAATGGTTAAGGAAAAGATTGGGCATGTAACAGAAGTTGAGAAAAGTGAAATATTAATTATACACGAAAGGATTATGGCTTTAGATGAGCTGCTATTAACCTTGGATGATTTTAAAGTCAATAATGGGGAAAATTCTGTACTTCAAAAAAAAATAGTTGATGATATTAATAAAACTAAAAGCTTATATAAAGAATGGTGGGATAATGCAACAAAAAAATATGGTTGGAAATGTAGAGATTCTGGGAGGTGGTATATTGATTTTAAAAGCAATGACATATTTCTAATTTATAATTGATTAACAGCGTTATTACTAGATATCATATGCAACGACATGGATAATGAATTTATATATGCTTACTTTTGAATATTAGTGGAAGATTTTATTAAAAGGATATTATTTATTAACAAATAAAGGGGGTAGATTATGAATTTTCTATCAAGTAAGAAAAACCTTAGCAATATCTACGATACAATAATTCCTAAGGTAGTACTTTGTGACGGCGCTTGTTATAATACATGTAGTGGTGGCTGTATGTATGGATGTGCTGAAGGCTGCTATGGTACATGTGTTGTAGGTTGTGCAGTTGATATGTGTGCATCATAATTCATTAGATAATAAAAGTGATTATTGTTTAACTTATGAATAAGAAATAATTAGTACACAGCCAGAATGAATAAAGCTTTGAAGGACTTTTTTTATGTGTTTGATATCTAGTAATATATAATATAAACTTAGTTATTGGTAAAACTTTAGAAAATTCATTTATCAAAATTTCTCCCAATGTAATTGCTGGTAACAACCAGCTGATATATTAGCTAACTCAGGAATATCGCAACTGAATAAAATCCCACATAGTATTTCCAAGAAAAGATTTACTGTTTGCTGTCTAGATGGTTTATCCAAATATTAGCCCTTTAATCTTTCAAACATTAGTATCTTTGCCTATAAGCATATTAATATAATGACATATGTTGTAGGTTAAAGGCTTGAGCTTTTCCATTAAACTGGTCACCTTGGAGTTAGAACTTCTGGCTTAATTTTATAATTACTTTAAACTTTGTTTTTGTGGTAATAATTATAGCATTATTGCGAAGTGGCGAGTACCCGTATATATCTTTTTTTAAATACAAATGGCTTTATATATCCTTATGCTTGATGCCTTCTCCCCCCTGTTATAAAATACCTTTATGTACCAATATATGCCTCAATGGACCGCTTTACGTGTGGCATAATTCTTATAAAGTATTCCACATTTTATTGCAATGTATGCGTATTAAAGATATGGAACAAATCTAATGAGCATACTGATTTCGGAAATACGGTTACGTTTAAATAATTAAAACATTGAGAATTGGAGTTGAAGTTAGGATCACCTATCTCAAACGTAGATTTAATTCGGACAAAAGCATACATTGGTGTATATAATGAGTTAGAACCTGGGGCAACCTTGGTACCTTTATGCATAACCTTGATGCAAGGAGATAGAGTATTGGCAAATATATAAATAAAAACAGGATATAAAATAAGTATATGTCATGAAAAAGGTTTATTAATTATTAGGTAAAGCTAATGAAATAGGGCGTATGAAAAACTTTGACCTTATCAGGTCAATCTAAATAATACATTTATAAAATGCTATAAATGAGTTAAGGTGATATTATGCAAAATAGCATAAAAAGGGGAAGGACCCTAAAAATTTCAATATGGTCAATGAAGCTAACGAAACATTATATTTTTAGGTTAATGATACTATTAATATTTATTTTAATGTCCATTGGTATAGATATTATACAACCACTGTTTGTTGGCAATATAATAGTGAATATAGTTAAAAAGGATTTAGAGGCTGTTTATAATAATATAATAAAAATATCCATAACTTATTTTATGGATATTTTTATTAATTGTATACGTTCTTATCTATTCTCTAACATAAATAATAATATTTTGTTCGAACTAAGATCTAAACTATACAGTATAATGCTAAATTTACCAATTAAGGTTTTCGATAATATAAAAGTAGGAGAACTTGTATCGCGAATTTACCAAGATACTACATCATTATCTGATATAATGACTAATCATATACTTAATGCCCTTGTAAATATTATTAAAGCAATTATTTTAGGCATTACAATATTTAAAATAAATATATTGCTATCCCTTGTGGTAATAAGCTCATTTCCTCTATCTTATATTATATTTTTACTTAATGGTAAGGTGTTAAGAAAAAAGAATATTGAATTAAAGAGAAAATATGATAGTTACCTGAGCAATATACATCAGACAGTAATTGGTATTAGAGAAATAAGAAGTTTAGGAATTAAAGCAGATATTTTGAGCAATTTCGAAATAATCTCGTCCAGGATTAAAAATAAACTGATAAATATATCAGTCACTAGTATAATTGGAGAGAGTATTTCTAATTTTGTTAACTATGGTTCTGAAATAGTTTTAATTCTTCTAGGAAGTTACTTAGTTATTAGGAATGAAATAGATGCAAAGTATTTTATCGCGTTTTTGTCATATTCTGGTCAATTTTCGTCTGCATTGATATACTTAACTCGCCTAAATTCAAATATACAGCAATCAATAGTTTCCATTGAAAGGATATCTGAGTTAGCGGATAATTTTGGATATAGCCCTATATTATTTGGCAGAAATAAAGTAAATCAAATTTATGGTGATATAAAGTTCCAAAATGTTTACTTCAAATATGATAATAAATATATAATTAATGGATTGAATTTACATATAAAGCCCAATATGAAGGTGGCCATTATTGGAAAAAGTGGTAGTGGTAAGACAACCATATTAAATCTTCTTTTAAGATTTTATGAGCCTAGTTCAGGTACTATTAAAATAGATGATTTAGATATTACTAATTATGATGAAGAGACACTAA
This sequence comes from Clostridiaceae bacterium UBA5444, assembly GCA_002426575.1. Classification (GTDB taxonomy): domain Bacteria; phylum Bacillota; class Clostridia; order Clostridiales; family Oxobacteraceae; genus UBA5444. The sequence continues at coordinate 5,579 of DIRE01000002.1, forward strand.
CGAAAAGCATTTCGATAGTAAGACAGGAGCCTATGTTATTTAACATGACAATAAAAGAAAATCTTTTGTTAGCCAAACCTAATGCAAGCCAAGAGGAATTAGAAAATGCTTGTGAGCAGGCATGTATACATAAATTTATCATAAGTCTACCAAACAAATATGATACGTGTATTAATGAATTATCTGTAAATTTTTCTACTGGTCAAAAACAGAGGATAGCTATAGCAAGGGCATTACTCAGAAATTCTAGAATCATCTTGTTTGATGAAGCTACATCAGCATTAGATAATGAATCACAATACTTAGTAAAGAAAGCAATAGGTAAAATAGCTGATAACAAGACTATTATAATGATTTCACATCGATTATCTGTAATAATAGATTTTGATCAATTAATTGTTATTAATGGAGGAAGAATTGATGGGATAGGGGATCACAGTACTTTATTTAACAATAGCGAAATTTATAGGGAGCTATATATGAATGAATTCAACATTCAGAAAGAGAATAGTACATGAAAAAATAAGATTCAACATCAAATGTTGTGGTGGATGGTATAAGCATCCAGTCAATATAATTTACACTGGTAAATATTTGATAAGTTTACCATATGTTTGGGATCATAGGTTCCCCTATGTTTCATATAAATCACAGTATGGTTTTGCTTTAACAGTCATGGGTAAATTAAGTAATAAATTAAATTGTTCTATCCCCAATGAACTTTGAACCTTGAACTTTGAAAATTTGATACTATGCACATTCAAACTCAAGTTTAGCTCTTATGTTAAAGTTATGGTTATTTCGGTATCCGTAGGCTCTACGTTTTATGTTCTTTACCTTGTGGTTATTACCTTCCGTAGGGCCATTCGATATAGGATAATCATAATAGTTTAAAATGTACGGTAGCCAATTATCCAGCGTTCTACAGAAAGCTTTGAGTTCAGGAATATCATTTTCAAGGATTAGATCCTTGAAATACCCTATAAAGCCAGCCGCATACTCTTTGGTTCTGATCTTAAAGAATTCCTTGAATTCTTCCTTGATATAATGCAATTGCTCTATCACAGGATACTTGGTGCAAGCTAGGGTTAGCCATAAGGCTTCATCACGCTTAAGGTCTTCTACATTCTTAAGCAATGCCCAACGGATTTTGAACACCTCATCCTTCTTGCCGTGCTTACGGATATGATTTTGAATGTGCTTTCTTGCATCATCCACACACTTGTGAAAGCTCTGCGCCAGATGGAACCTGTCGATTACCGGCTTGGCATTAGGGAAACACTCAAGGACGGAAGAACAGTAACCACGGCTCATATCCATGGAAACAGCCTCTATTTTAAGTCGTACCTCTTCCTGGCCATTCCCTAAGGTAGTTTACGACATCTTCTTTCTTTCTGCCGGTAATGATGGCAACAATATTGCCTGTTTCCTGGTTGTATACTACAGTATTGTAGTTGTGGCCTTTTCTTCGGGCAATATCATCTATGCCTAATAGTCTAATGGGCTCAGGCTTACGGTGCTCCAATATGGACTCTGCATAGTGATTATATATTCCCTGACATTTACCTTTCCCTATACCTACAAACTCTGCAGCATTTTTGACTGTATTCTTATGGGTAAGCATAAATGTATACTTCTCAAAAGGCACAGTTTGCCGTTGATATTTGCGAATGAATTCAAATTGCTGGTCAAGAGGATGCTCCGGGTCGCAATCACACACAAAACGCTTTTTATTGAGCATTATAACTGTGTCCATTCCCCAAATAGGCAAATGTTTTATAGCCTGACAACGGCTATCATGAACAGTCTGTGTTATCCTTTTACAGCAAGGGCATACAGCAAAATCGTGTACAGATGTTGCAAACACCTGAAATATGTCATTATTTACATTGGTAGAAACTATCTTTATCCCTTGCAAACCAATCATGTTTTCTATAAAATCATAGTTGATTTTCAAAATCCGATCACCATCTTATTTTGTTTTGTTAGCATATTTCAGAATACACGGTGTATCGGATTTTTTGTACCATTTTTGCCATATAATTGGTAAGGTACTTTATGGTAAAACTATTGCTTCACAAAATTCATTGTTGAACCAAAAATAAATAAAAGAGGTGATTTGTGTGTTTAAAAAAGGATTTGCTATATATTTAGCAATATCTCTATTATTGACGTCATGTAGCAATCTAGAGAATACTACTTCGAATAAAAAAGAAAGTTTACAATCGCAAAGCTGCCAATTCAATTATGATGCTAATTTAGTTACTTTACCTCATTTTAATCAAAATAATTATAGTGGATGGCAAGTGGATATAAGAGGTAGAGATCTCTCAAACTTAGATTTAAAGAATAGAGAATTTGATCTAATCAATTCAGACTTTGATACTTTTACAAAATGGCCTCTAAAGCTACCCAAAAACTTTAAACCTGAAATAATAATGGAAAACGCAAAAGACCCGGGATTGAATATTTCAAAACTCCACAAAGAAGGAATTACAGGGAAGGGAATAAATATTGCAATAATTGATGGCTGGATGCCTGAGGACCATATAGAATATGCTGATAGGTTAAAGCTGTATATGTCAATTAATAATTATATAGGATATTCGCCAAAACAATCTCACGGTGCTGCTGTAGCTTCAATTGCAGTTGGAAAAACTCTAGGAATAGCACCTGAAGCTAATTTGTACTATATAACTGCTCCTAGCACCAATAGCTCAAATCAAGCTGATTTTTCAGGGTATGCTAAAGCTATTGAACAAATTATAAAAATTAATAAATCCTTAGCAAATGACAACAAAATAAGAGTATTGGCTATTTCATCAGGTTGGACTCCTCAAACTCAAGGCTATATAGAAATAACAAAGGCAATAAAAGAGGCATCCGATGGGGGAATTTTTGTTGTATCAAGTAATTTATTTGAGACATATTCAGAAAAGTTTTATTTTTACGGTTTAAAAGTAGATGCTTTATCTGACAGAAACGATGTATCAAGTTATAAAGCGGTTCCATGGTCAGAGTGGATTAATATGTGTAAAAATAGAACTGGCTTTGATAAATACTATGAAAAGAATTTAGATAATAACCCAGCAAAAGAGCAGTTACTAATTCCAATTGGCTGCAAGACTGTTGCAAATCAACTTGATAAAAATAGTTATACATTTTTATCAACAAGTGGTTGGAGTTGGGGTATACCATATATTGCCGGCTTATATGCCTTAGCATGTCAGGTTAAGAAGGATATTACGCCGGATATATTCTGGAATATTTCCTTATGTACAGGTCAGAAACAAATTATTAAAAAAAATGATAAATTCCTAGTAGGCAAGATAGTAAATCCAGAAATGTTGATGGAAAGATTAAAGAGCAGCACAACAATAAAGCCCTAAACGATAATTAGAAAGAAACCATTTATGATTTATATAATATAATTATGCGCAGCAAAAAATGGACATGTATAGTATAATATGTATAGCAAACTATTATTTAGTTGAAGCAGGTTTTATAAGTAACAGCTCCGATTTACAAATACTTAAAAATGAGCAAACTAGTATAGCTGCTCGTATATTTTATGGGATAAGAAAGTGGTGGTGGGGTTATTAAATATGTTAATTAAAAGGTTATCTAAAAAGAGCTTGATGATATTGTCTATAATAGTATTTTTCACTGCAGTTATTCTAATCTACTTTAATCAAACTAAGCAAGCACATAAGGCTATTTCAGATATGGAAAACAAATATATAGAACAAAAAGCAATTAGTACTGTAATGGCAATGTATTTGAATTTTGATAACTATATTATCGAAGAGTGTCAAAAACAGGCTCAAGCTCTCAGTGCCGCAGAATTAAACATGAAAATTACATCTGCTGAGGGATTAACGGGTATATCCATATCAGGTACTCCAATAGTTGAAGAAAATACTGCTCATGTTATTGTAGAGGTATACGAGCAACCGTTTAAGACGGTACGTTTTTATGAGTTAACTTATAAGAAACTTAATGATACTTGGTTGCTAGATAGTATTGGCTTTGATGCATGAGTAGAAAGTTACACCATTGATATCTTTCACTACAACTAAATGACAAAACCAAGCAGCCTTTAGCCACTATTTATAATGGCTAAAGGCTGCTTTTTAATTGCTTTTACTGCAAGAATCAAATAACAGTATATCTCACAAAAAAATTCCATCATTCACAACATATATTTTAAAATCATATACTGATATATACACAAAGGCGGGTGGTGTTATTTTTGGACTATGCTTTAATAATGTCTGGTGGCATGGGTACAAGGTTTTGGCCTAAGTCAAGACATAGTATGCCTAAGCAATTTTTAAAAACTGTCGGGGATAGGACTATGATACAGAATACTGTAGATAGAATAGAAAAGTGCCTTCCCCGCAATAATATATGCATAGTTACTAATAGGGATTATGTAAAAATGATAAAAAAGCAGCTTCCCAAAGTAAGGAATGAAAACATATTTATAGAGCCAGATAATAAAGAGACGGCTACATGTATAGGCTTTTCTGCAATGAAACTTTTAAAGCGGGATCCTGAGGCGGTTATGGTTGTGCTTCCATCAGATCATGTTATATTAAATGTTGATGAATTTGCAAAGACCGTGGATAAGGCATTAGAGATTGCTAAAAAAGAAGATGTTTTAGTTACAATGGGTGTTATGCCAACACGGCCTGAAACAGCATATGGATACATTGAAATAGGAAAACCTTTATGTGACTTAAAAGGCATACCATCTTATAGGGTTAAGAGGTTTACAGAAAAACCAAATAAAACTATTGCTCAAATACTTGTTGATAAGGGAACATTTTTGTGGAATACTGGTATGTTTGTTTGGAAAGCATCAGTACTTTTAGAAGAGATAGAAAAATATTTACCTGAATTTTATATAAGCCTCAAAACCATGGAGAAGGCTATAGGGACCCCTGATGAGGATAGAGTAGTAGAGGAAGAGTATAAAAAAATAGATGGAATATCTATTGATTTTGGAATTATGGAGAAATCCCTTAACGTAGTTGTAATAAAGACAAAACTTCAGTGGGATGATATAGGAAATTGGAATGCTCTTGAAAAGTATTATATTAAAGACGATGAAAATAATATTGTAAATGGTCTATGCTCTAGTATAGATACAAAAAACTGTATGGTATTTGGGGACAGCAGACTTATTGCAACTATTGGAGTAAACAATTTGTTAATAGTTGATACGGGAGATACGGTTCTTATATGTGATAGGGAGAGAGATCAAGACATAAAGGAGATTGTAAAGCAGCTGTCTAATATGAGAGGATTTGATAAATTCATATAGCTATATATAAAAGGGGTATGATTGTCATACCCCTTTTATATATTAGCTGCCAATAGCAGCAGTAGTTATAGAATATTTTTTACAGAGTCTCTGACAATTAACTGTGTATTGAGACAAATACTTTCATAAGGCTTATCAGGGTTTTTGATTCTTTCAATAAGCATCTCTACTGCCCTCTCACCCATAGCCTGCTTTGGTACATCCACCGTAGTAAGCCCGGGGTATAATAACTCTGAGATATTGTCAAACCCTATAACACTAGCATCATTTGGAACCATTATATTCATATCGGTAAGTGCTTTCATAAAGATAATGGCGGTAGTGTCGTTGACACAAATCCATGCTGTTGGGAAGTTTTCTTTTCTCTTGGTTGACTTTATTCTATCCTTAAGGTATTGAGTATCATAATAGGATGCCTCAAGCCATATAAAATCTTCATCTATAGGCAGGCCGAACTCCTTCATGTATTTTGTATAAGCCTCAAAGCGTTCTATAAAACTATAAGCGGAAATACAATTACTTATAAATCCTATATTTCTATGACCATTTTCGTATAAGTGTTTAATGGACTTATAAATACCTATTTTATTAGATGAATTAATATAATCACATTCAATTTCCTCACTAAAGTGATCTACTACAACCATTGGATTGTTTGCATCTTTAATCTTTTTTAAAAGTGCGTCACTAATTGTACCTACAATTATAAAACCTTCGTTTAAATGTCCACCTATAGATGATGTTATCTCAAGGCTTTCCTCTTTACTTTCATCTATACCCTCAATGCTTAATTTTATATTATTATTTCCTGCATAATGATTTATGCCATATAGCACTTGAGGCCAAAATGTAACGTCCGCCAAAAATGTTTTCCTACATAATACTGTTATATTGCTAATAAGGCTATTACTGTTTGTTTTTTCATATCCCATGTCTTTAGCTACTTTTATTATATCCTTGCGCAGGCTGTCACTGACGCCAGCTGCACCTCTTAATGCTTTAGAAACAGTGTTTTTTGATACATTAAGTTTTGATGCAATATCTCCTAATGTAACCCTTGCCAATATTAATCACCACACAATCCTATTTTTAAGTACTTTAATTGATTTAAACGGTAGTATAATATCTGAGTTATACAAACAAGCTACTATCTATTATAGGTAAAGTGTAATCTATAATAATCATAAAATCAATAGCCCTAATTGGATTTGTGCATGTTTTTAGGGTTAATGTGCCTGAATATAACTTAGAAGTAACCTAAACAAGTTTAATAAAGTATATTTACATGGTTAGGACTTGATAGGCTATATCAATACGGCATGGAAAATTACTGAAATGTCAATAAATTCGAAAGATTTGTATTTATTATTGAAGTTTATGGAAATATAGGCTACAATTAGTACGTAGATTAAGCTAAAAGTAGGTTATGACGTACTTACCTTAACCTAATTTTTATGGCGTTTAGTACAAAATACTAAATACTTAGTATCCCTATGTGCATTTTCAATTCCAATTTATTTATTAGGTGACAAATTAAATATGGTATCTTTATATAATAATATTGTTGACTTCTTTTCATAAAAGAAAGAATAATTAATATAGAAATTACGAGGTGAGGGAAATATGAAGGATAAGAAATACAGCATGTTTTCTAATATTTCGTATGCTTTGAAAAATATCTGGCTGTGGGACAAGAAGTTTTATCTTTATTTCATACCAAGTATTCCTCTTGATGTTATTTTGCCGCTTGCTACAGTATATTTTCCAAAAATAATTATTGATGCTGTAGAGAACAAGCAGAGTATATCATCCTTGATATTGATTATTAGTGTATATTTTGGTGTGTTGTTTATTATTGACCAAATAAAATATTATTGCAGTACAAGGCTCGATATGCGCCAATATACTTTTTCGGGGATTTATCAAAATAAAATGGACGAAAAATATATGCGTACTGACTTTTCAAATACAGATAACCCGGAAATTAACATCAAATATTCCATTGCAATGGATGATGCTAGCTCAGGGCAATGCGCACCTGAATTTATTTGGAGGTCACTCTTAAGTTTTTTTAAAAATGTTCTTGGGGTATTTACATTTGGAAGTATTATTGGTGTATTATCTCCCGTGATTTTGCTCTTGCTTTTTGCTTCGGCTGCAGTTACATATTTCGTAAGTACTTGGCAGCGTAATTATTCGGAAAAAAATAAAAATAAATGGTCAGCCATAGACCGTAAGGTCAACTATCTTTCTGGTTTCTCATCAAAATTTGAATATGCAAAAGATATTCGTTTATACGGAATGTTGAACTGGATAAACGATTTACTAAATATCTTTCTAAAAGAACGCTTTGCCTGGACGAAAAAAGTTAGCCTGCGCTCATTTATAGGAACATGTATCGGAGCACTCTTGACACTTTTGCGTGATGGAGTGTCGTATGCTGTTCTTATTTCCATGCTTCTTAATAATAAGATTAGTGTTGGCGATTTTGTATTCTATTTTGGAGCAATTACAAGTTTTTCAGTATGGCTAGGAAGTATTGCAGATAATGTAAACGATATAATTGGAAAGAGCATCAAAATAGGATATTATCGTGAATATTTTGATATTAGGGAAAACTATAATCATGGTAAAGGGTGTGCGTTGCCAACAGCAGGTGAGATGCCAGTCGATATTGAATTTTGCAATGTATCTTATAAATATCCATCCACAGATGCTTATGTGCTTAAGAATATTAACTTAAAAATAAATAAAGGGGAAAAGCTTGCTATTGTCGGTGCAAACGGTGCAGGTAAGACCACCCTTGTCAAGCTGATGTGCGGATTATATTATCCAAATGAAGGTGTGGTTAAATTAAATGGTATACCTATAACAAATTATAATATTGAGGAATATTATACACTGTTTTCAGCTGTATTTCAGGACATGTATCTTCTTCCCGTAACAATAGCAGAGTTTGTTTCATCAAATGATACAAAAATAGACCGGGAGAGAGTAAAATCCGCTATCATTCAATCAGGGCTTGATAATAAAATATCCATACTTGAAAAAGGCATTGATTCCCGTTTAATGAAAGGTATTTTTGATGATTCAATAGACTTGTCTGGTGGTGAAAAGCAAAAGCTAATGCTTGCTCGTGCATTGTATAAGGATGCTCCAGTTATTGTACTTGATGAGCCTACTGCTGCACTTGATCCTATTGCCGAAAATGAGTTATATCTAAAATATAATAGCTTAACAAAAAATAAAACGTCTGTGTATATCTCTCACCGTCTTGCTTCAACGCGTTTTTGCGATAGAATAATATTTATTGAAAATGGTGAAATTGTTGAGATGGGTTCTCATGATGAACTCATGAAGCAAAATGGCAAATATGCCTATATGTTTGGCCTTCAAAGTCATTACTATAAGGAGGAAGCTGTATAATGGATAATAAAAAATGCAATCCTAATATTCGTGCAATAAAACTGTGGCATTCTCTGTGCTCGCAGTATTTTCCTTTAATGTTTGCCAACGCTGTTTTTGCAAATTTGTCACCGTTTTTCAATATTTATATGTCAGCAGAAATTGTTAATGAAATCTCAGGTGCAAGGAATAAAAATACTATTATACTTTTAGTTTCTATAACTATATTTGGGAACTTTTTTATATCGATAATAGGCGGAATTTTAAACCGTGAATATGGACATAAAACTACCCTGTTTAATCAAAGGGAAAGTGTTTTGTTTAATAATAAGACACTTACTCTTGACTATGATAAGCTTGAAAATGCTGAGGTACGTCAGTTGCGGAGAAAGATTAATGAATCGGCAATGATCAATAACCATGGTAAGCAATTACTTATAGATAGTATAAACAGCCTTGTAAATAATATAATCAATTTAGCATTTGCTGCTTATTTATTTATTGAAATGATTGTACTTATTATAGCAGCCGAATTTAATTGGGCAGCACTTCTTTTTGCAGGATTAATTATCGTTTTAATTTTATTGAATGTATGGATGGATTCCTCTGCAGAAAAGAGTGTTTCCAAAATTTCAAACGATTTATCTCAAACAATGATAGATGAAAACAGAATCGGCGAGTCGCTCGATTGCTATAATATGGGCAAAGATGTTCGCCTATATCGTCAAGATAAGCTAATAATGAATATAAAAGAATACACCCTTAATCTCCATAAAAAGTCTTTTAAGAAGCTCTTTGACAACAATTTTAAAGTGCATATTCCTATGTCAATCTTATCATATTTATTGCAGGCTACAGTATATATTTTTGTCTGCATATATGCAGTTAAAGGTGTTTTTGGTATTGGCAGCATAATAAAGTACGTTGGATTTACTCAAAGGTTGATAGATTCCATTATAAATATTTCTAATATCACCGCCCAAATAAAATACAACACGCCTTTCGTCGAAGATTACCTTGCTTTTTTCGATATTCCAAGAAAAATGTCTCAAGGTACTTTGCATATTCAAAAATGTGCGTTTTATCAACAGAACGCTGTAGATTACGAGGTCGAATTTCGCAATGTAAGTTTCAAATATCCATCTTCAGACACATATGCTCTTCGTAATATTTCGCTCAAATTAAAGGTTGGGGAGAGGCTTGCAGTGGTTGGCCAAAACGGCAGTGGAAAAACAACATTTATTAAACTGCTTTGTCGGCTGTATGATCCCACAGAGGGGGAAATATTGCTCAATGGTATTAACATTAAAGATTACAACTATGACGAATACATGTCTGCTTTTTCAGTGGTATTCCAGGATTTCAAACTGTTTTCGTTTAGTCTGGCACAAAATGTTGCTTCAAAGGTAGATTACGATAAGGAGAAGGTAGAATCCTGCCTGACTGAAGCTAACTTCGGCCATAGGCTTGCTGAAATGCCAGACGGTGTGGATACCTATCTTTACAGGGACTTTGATGAAAAGGGAGTTGAAATATCAGGAGGTGAGGCACAAAAGATTGCCATTGCCCGTGCGCTTTACAAGGATGCACCTTTTATTATTCTTGATGAACCCACGGCAGCACTTGATCCTATTGCAGAATTTGAGATATATAAAAATTTCAATGAGATAGTAGGCAATAAGACTGCAATTTATATAAGTCATCGTTTGTCCTCATGCCGTTTTTGTGACGATATTGTTGTGTTTAACGAAGGCAGGCTTATACAGCGAGGCAGCCACGATACTTTAGTTGCTGATACAAAGGGTAAATATTATGAACTTTGGAATGCCCAGGCACAATATTATAAAGAAAATAAGGCAGTTTAAATATAAAGCAGGAAGTTTTACTTTTTCATTTTAGATTTAGTTAATCTAGCTTTTATACCTCATATGTATTAACATCTATATATAGCTATATATAAATATAGCTATAAGTAAGGGGGTTAACACTTATGAAAAAATTATTATTTGGAATATCGGGGCTGCCTATTGGTGATGGCCCGCAGGACAAACCACAAAAGTTTACTTATGATTCAGGTATAAAATATCTAAAATCTATTGGGCTTGATGCTATGGAACTTCCCTTTGTAAGATCTGTAAATGTAACAGATAAAAACAAAGATAAAATATTAAAATCAAAAGAGGAAAATGATTTTTATTTATCTGCCCATGGATCCTACTATATAAATCTTAATTCAGATGAAATAGAAAAGCAGGAAAAGTCATTAGAGAGGATAGTAAAGGGAGCAGAAGGGTTAAAAAAAGTAGGAGGAAGGAGTCTTGTTTTTCATCCAGGATTTTATCTAAAGGATTCTAAAGAAGATACCTATAACACTATAAAGGAGAATTTAGAGAAGCTTCCTGAAATAGGGGTAGACTATAGGCTTGAGACAACAGGAAAGCCTACACAATTTGGAGATATTTATGAGCTTACATCCCTCTGCAAAGAGATTAAAAGCTGCAAGCTATGCATCGATTTTTCTCATATACATGCAAGGAGAAATGGAGGTTTAAAAACCTATGATGATTTTATAGATATATTAAAGGTAGTTGAAGAAAAGTTAGGGTCTGAGGCTATAGAGGATTTGCACATACACATGTCTGGAATAAAGTATAGTATAAAAGGCGAAAGAAATCATCTTCCTTTAGATGAGAGCGACTTTAACTATAGGGATTGTATAAAAGCTTTGAAAGATTATAATGCTGCTGGATGCATTATTTGTGAAAGCCCTATTTTAGAGAAAGATGCAATGCTTTTAAAAGAAACCTATTATAGTCTTTAAGATTAGGCTTTAGGCTATGTTTAAAAGGCGACTATCCTGTAAATACATGGTAGTCGCCTATTTGGTTGAAATAGTAGGGTCAAAATGGTATATTTGTCTATGTAGGTAATGATTGGGGGCGTATATATGATATCATGGAAAGATGAATATAAAATCGGTGTTGAAACTATTGATAATCAACACAAGAAACTTTTTGAAATAGCTAACACGGCCTATGAGCTATTAAAAAATGACACCTATATAGATAAATATGACAGGATAGTACAAATATTAGAAGAATTAAAAGAGTACACAAAATTTCATTTTAAGTCAGAAGAAGAATATATGGAAAGCATAGGGTATAAGAGGCTGCTCTCTCAAAAGGTTGCTCATAACGATTTTATAGATAAAATCTATAGCATTAATTTAAGCGAGATTGACGAAAACCAGGACGAATATATACTTGAGATACTAGATTTTATTGTTAACTGGATTAGTGTTCATATTTTAGAAAGTGATATGTTAATAACCAAAGCATAAAATAAAAGCCTTCAAAACATTTCTGAAGGCTTTTATTTTATGCTTTGATGCTCTAAATTTGTACCTTGTGTCAATTATAACCAATTATGATTGAATTTTCTAAACTATTTGGTTATACTATTATTATCAAATTATCTATTTATATTTATACTATTTTTAAGAGGCTTATCCTAATCAATATATAAAGGTGTTGATGCTTATATGCCCGTAAAAAAATTATTACTTTTATAATTTACTATAGAAATAGTGTTTTATTATAAGCAGTTAGATAAAGAGAAAGGCGGTGAAAGGCCTGGGTTTAGCAAATAATTTACAATACTTAGATAGGAGTAAAATCGCCTATTTAATTGTTTTAAAAACCAGGTAAAATTAATGAAAAAGTTAGTAACATTTGCTCTTTTTTTACTAATTATATGGGGTATTTCTACCTCCTGTTCTTATCAGACTTTAATAAACCCAATACCTATAAAAGAGGAAGATGGTACACGTTTAGAAGTCAATTTAACCAATAGCGTTAACAGTGGGGAAATAAAATATAGTAAATCACCATCCATAGAAGATGAACCCCTAAAGATAGCTGTTGAAGATAATAAAACATTCTCTTACATATTTGAAGATAAATTAATGTTAAAAAACACTGAGGATGGCTCAGAACAAACGTTAATAGGCAAGGGCGCTTCCTTTGTTTATGATTTTAATATAAAAGATGGGTTTTTAGCTTATGCTACATACGGCTCATCAGAGGATAAAATAATAATTTATAATCTAAAGACAAAATACAAAAAAGTAGTTCAATCCATACGTTCTTCACCAAGAGAGATAAAATGGTCTCCTGATAGAAAATATATTGTAGTGGATTTTGGTACTGGTGTAATAGGAGATACAAAGGTTTATGATGTGGCAAAAGATTCATGGATAAGTATAGGTGCACACACAAGCGGTTTCGTTCTATCACCTTTTAATAACACCATTGCTCTTGCAGTTACTGAAAAGGTTGAGCCTGAAACCCCAATGGAAAAAGGACAGTCTCTAAGTATTGCAACATTTTCCCCTGATGAGAGAAATAGTTTGCATACACTTGTTAAAGGAACCAGCGATTTTTACTATAGGCCAATTGAATGGATAGATAAAACAACCATTGCTATTGCTAAAAAGTATTTCAGCGAAGGAAAAGATCCATCATATTATAAGCTCAATATAGAAAATGGAGATTTAGAAGAAATACAAAAATCCGATATAAACTTTTTTAAGGAGCATGATGATCTGCCTCCTGAGGCATCAAATGTTCTTGTAAATGTTTCACCTAACAAAAAATTGGTTTTATACAGTGTTTATGATGAGGCTATGAAGAAAAGCAAAATAAGATTATGGGACAGAGAAAAAAAATCAATTATAGACTTTCCTGCTGGCTCGGATGCCAGATGGGTCACAAAATAAGAAATGAGCCTGTAAAATATTTTGTGTA
>DIRE01000043.1:0-14291 GCA_002426575.1 Clostridiaceae bacterium UBA5444
ACACTGTTCAATTTTCAAGGATCATTTGTGAATAAAAACAAAACATATGTCTTTAGACGACTTTTCTATAATATCATATACAATTCTACAAGTCAATAATTTTATTCATCTTTTTCGTCATTTTTAGGAATAGTAATAGAAAAGCTACTTCCACCACCTGAGCCCCCCTGACTATTAAAATAACTAGCAGGTACCTTTCCTACTATTAATGTCTCTGCTATAGGTATCTTTGATGTAACATCTATAATTTCTTTACCCATAGGGATAATTATCTGCATATTAGTTGAAATTATTACATTTACACAATATCTTGTCTGATTTATACCTGCAGACTGCAATTCAGGTACAAAATCGTATTTTACATATCCAATTGGAAGTACATCTACTTTAATCTTAGGTCCATAATATGAGAGCAGGCTGCTCCCTGTTATTACACCTAAGGGTATATCTATCCCTCTAGCTCCCATAGTTTTTAATTCCTCTTGTATTTCTAATGAAACATTATTTCCAAATTTATTCATCTCTGTGGTATTTAATTCTATAACAGATATATCTCCATTCTTATCTGTTTTTATCACCACAAAATCGCTATATTTAACATTTTTAGATAGCTCCTGTCTGACAGCCATGTTTATAGTGTCCGTTGCTTTTATTCTAACCTCATTATTTGAAACAGCAATTAATACAGGCTTTATATCTTTATCTATTTTATAAAATATAATTATAAATACTATTGCAATTGAAAAAAAATAAATTGAAAATTTTATTAATGATCTTTTTTTTGAAGGCAACATAAAAACACCCCCTTTTATCTATTCTATGATTAAAGAGGGTGTTTAATTTACTATTATTTATTTATGCCAAGCTCTCTTTTCCATTTTCCCTATTGCTTTCTATTTCATTAATTGTTATTTGCCTAGTATGAATTGTATGGTTCCATTCCTTTTTATCTTTATCTATTACTCCCTTTATGGTTATTGGCAGCCAGGTAAGTGTATATAATGGATAGAATATATACCAGTATAATACTCTAGCATCTAGCTTCCTATCTAATAGGAGTATAAATGGTATATAAATAAACTGGGCTATCATTATTATATTCCACATTTCATCCCCTATCCCTAATACACTATTTAGAAAAAACTTTATTAAAAATACGTTCATTGGAATGTTAAAAAAGCTTTGGGTAAAAGTTAAAACCGTGGATATACCAAAAGAAATTACCACAAAAGGCTGTATAGTATATAAGGCACAATCAAGAGCCACAACATCTCTATCCTTTATACCCTTCCATACAAGTTTAAAGAAGAATCTACTAGATACATCTGCAAATCCCTGCATCCATCTTTTCCTTTGATTCCAGGACTGTTTAAAAGTTAGGGGCTTTTCATCATATACTATGGCATCATGAGCCCATCCTACTTTTTCTCCATTTAATATAAGTTTACAGGTAAATTCCAAATCCTCTGTTAAGCATGTAGCTCCCCAACCTATCTTTTTTAATACATCTATATCTACGCAAAATCCTGTACCGCCTATTTGATTTGAAAGCCCCATATTGCTCTTTGCTAGCTGAAACATCCTATTTGATGTCCAAAATGCAATAGAATAGGATGCAGTAATCCAAGAATCGTTTGGATTTTTACTGTCCAAAAATCCCTGTACCACCTTGTATCCTTCTGACAATTTATTGTTCATTTCTTTTAGAAAGCTTTTAGATACAAGATTATCTGCATCAAATATTGCAATTGTATCGTATTTTTTATCCATACCATATATTTTGCTAAACATCCATTCTAAAGCAAATCCTTTACCTCTTTGTTTGTCATTAAATCTTTCAAATACGGTTGCACCATGAATATCTGCAAATTTAGCTGTTTTGTCTGTACAATTGTCTGCAATTACAAAAATATCATACATTGACTTTGGATAATCTAATTCTTTTAAACTATCTATAATATTTCCTATAACAGCCTCTTCATTATGAGCAGCTACAATTATTGCAAATCTTTTATTAGGCTCAATATATTTTGCCGTCTTTTTTTTATATAACCCAAACAAAGAAATAAAAATATAATATACAGTAATAATAAAAACCAGTATCTGGATTACTGCTGTAGAATAAAAAATATACCTCATATATAGATTCCCCCAATATATTGCATTGAGAATAAAAACACTTATATTTTATTATTCCACATAATATGATTTATTATATATAAAAAATCATATATTATAATTTTGTTTAGAAGCCACACCCTACTATTATTTTTTATAATAATTACATAAAATGTATTGTTTCAAAGTTAAGCAACTATGTGTTATAATGATTAAAAAGTCTGTAAATACTTTATATACTAGCTAATTAAAGGATACCTTTTTTGACCTTATGATTTTAAGGAGGATACTATGGAAGATAAAAAAAAAGCAGTTCAAAATAGAAAGAAAAAGAAGAAAAAGTTTAAGGCATGGAAAGTAGTACTGCTTGTACTTATATTAATAATGCTTATTATAATTGGTGCAGTTGGAGGTATAGCCTTTGCTTTTATTAAAACATCTCCTGAGATTAATGTTGATACTTTTATGGACGATTTAGCCCAGTCAACAACCATATACGATAAAGATGGAAATCAAATTAAAAGCCTCCATGGAGAAGAAAATAGAAAATATGCAACTTTGCCTAATATAAGCAAACATACTCAGGATGCATTTATTGCTATTGAGGATGAAAGGTTTAGGCAACATAATGGTGTCGATGTTAAACGTATGTTTGGAGCAGTTTGGGCAGATTTAAAAACCCGTAGTTATGATCAGGGTGCATCAACAATCACACAACAGCTTATTAAAAAAAGAGTTCTTACAGATGATAAAAAAATGAGAAGAAAGGTACAGGAAATATATTTAGCACTACAAGTTGAAAAAGTATTATCAAAGGATCAAATACTTGAATATTATCTAAATACAATCTATCTTGGCGGACCTGCTTATGGTGTACAGGCTGCCGCAGAGTATTATTTTAATAAGGATGCCAGCCAGCTTTCCATTGCAGAGAGTGCATTTATTGCTGGTTTAACTCATAAGCCAAGCTATTATAATCCTTATTCTGAGGATGAGGAGATAAGAGATAGATACAAAAGCAGGCAAGCTACAGTGCTTTCAAAGATGTTAGAACTTAATATGATTAACCCGGAAGAATATGAGAAAGCAAAAAATGAAAAGCTTGTTTTTCAAAAAAAATATGACACAACTCAAATTAAATATCAATGGTTTATAGAGGCAGCTCTTGATAGTGTAAGAGAAGATTTAAGGACAAAGTATAGATATACTGATGATGAATTAAATCAAAAATTATATTCAGGCGGGCTTAAAATATATACAACCCTTGATCCAAATATTCAAGATATCGTTGAAAAGGTCGCTAATGATGATAAATACTACCCAACCCTTAAGAAAGATATAAGTACATGGGGAAAAGATAAAACAATACAACCCCAGATAGGTATAGTAATAATGGATTATAGAACTGGTGAAGTTAAAGGTGTTGTTGGAGGAAGAGGCAATCAGCCTCAAAGATCCCAAAACAGAGCAACAGATAAAAGATTTGCAAGGCAGCCTGGTTCATCAATGAAACCTTTGGCAGTTTATGGTCCTGCAATGGATTTAGGCTATGCTCCAGCATCAGTAGTAGATGACTCCCCCCTTTCTCCAGACCAAAAAGCTATGGCAAAGGGATGGGATCCTAAAAACTTTACAAGAGGAAGATATGATGGATTTGTTACAATTAGAGATGCAGTAAGACGTTCTTTAAATACTGTTGCTGCAAAACTTATGCTTGAAATAGGAGTAAATACAAGTGTTGATTATATACAAAAATTTGGTATTTCAACTTTAATTACTACTCCAGATAAAAATGGTGTTACTGATATGGTTTATCCAATAGCACTTGGAGGACTTGGAAAAGGTGTAACCCCACTTGAGATGTCAGCAGCCTATGGTGTTTTTGCAAATGGCGGTGTTTATACAGAACCTATACTATATACTAAAGTTTTAGATAATAATGATAATGTTTTACTAGAAAAAAAGCCTGAGAAGCGTCAAGCAATTTCTCCTCAAGCAGCTTACCTTGTAACTGATATGTTAAAAGGAGCTGTAAATAATGGTACAGGTGGTAATGCAAGAATTGGTTCAATGCCTGCTGCAGGAAAGACTGGTACCACAAATGAGCAAGCAGATGCATACTTTGCAGGATATACGCCTTACTATTCTGGAGCTGTTTGGATGGGGCATGATAAGCCAAGTATTGGTATTGTAGCTGGTGAAAATAGCAATAGAGGGCTTACTAGTGGAGAAACAGCTCAGATGTGGGGAGACATTATGAGAGCTATACACAAAAACTTAAAAGTTGCTAGTTTTAAAAAACCTGACAGAATAGTTTCTGCTTCTGTCTGCAATGATTCGGGTAAACTTCCAACTGAACTTTGTCAAAGAGATCAAAGAGGTTCGAGGATAGTAACTGATATATTTGCAGCTGGAACTGTTCCAACAGACCATTGCAATGTTCATACAACTGCACTAATTGATACTTCAACTGGTAAGATAGCAAATCAATTCTGTCCTAGTGAATTGGTGAAAGAATTGGTATTCATTAAAAAACCATCTCCAGTTGATAGCAGGGTTAGAGACTTTAAGTATTTAGTTCCAACTGATGCTTGTACGGCGCATAATAGAGGAAGTATAATTCCAACACCAGAGCCTAGTGACCCAGAGATAGAGCCTACACCAACGCCAGACCCTGATGAGCCGGAGGCAGAGCCTACGCCGACACCAACACCTGCGCCGACACCGACTCCTCCAGGAGATGTTACACCAACACCAACTCCTAAACCAAAAAAGGATAAAGATAAAAGATAAAAAAATTGCCTGGCTAAATGTCAGGCTTTTTATTTTCTCTATTTACTTTAATAATCTCCTCAATTGCTCTTGTTACAATTGGTGCTCCTATTTCTGTACTGTCATATCCATCCATCTTTCCTGGATCGCCTATTCCAATAACTATTGGTACCCTGTCATAGTTTAGTATATCAACTGTATCTCCCTTTACTATTTTATCCTTCTTCTTCCTTCCGCATTTATCTACCGCCTTATTGATTAGCTCCCCATTTCTATCAACTGAATAGTCTACTTTTATACCCAATATATTCTTTGTATTAGAAGCTACAGCAACCACCCCTAAAACCTCTACTTCAGGGCTTTCTATTATATATTTCATTGCCATCTCCCCTTGCCCTAAGCCTGAATGTCCTTTATCATCAACCATGACAAGTATGGGGTCCCCATTTGATTCATTAATTAATTCTATTATTCTCTCTCCGGATATTTCTGTTGGATTTCCAGCTGTTCTTGATATACATCTTCCCCCAATGTTAATTGCTGCCTCCTGTACAGCCTTTGCTGCAATGTCATCCCCATCTGTTATTAATATTACCTTTTTTTTACCCATGCAATCACCTTACTTAACTTTTTGTCTTAGGAGTAAATATAATAGAAATAATATATCCAAAAGCTACTGCTGCAGCAATTCCGCCTGCAGTTCCTTTAACACCCCCAGTAAATATGCCTATAAATCCCTTTTCATTTACTTCTTTAATTACCCCTTTAGCTAAAGAGTATCCAAACCCTGGTAATGGCACAGTAGCACCAGCCTTACCGAATTTTACTATGGGTTCGTATATTCCAAGGGCTGTAAGTATTACTCCAGCTGTTACAAATATTACAAGTATCCTCGCAGATGTAAGTTTGGTCTTATCTATAAGTATTTGGCCTATTACGCATATAGCCCCCCCAACTACAAAAGCTCTTAAATAATCGCTAAACAATACCATGCACCATCCTCTCTATGGTTACTGCATGGGCAATACCAGGAATAGATTCACCCTGTTGTGAACTTGTAGGGCTCATAAGGGCTCCCGTGGAAATAAGCAGCACTCTATTTAATTCTCCCTTTTTTATAAGCTTATATACATATCCGCAAAATACAGATGCTGAGCATCCGCATCCACTGCCCCCTGCATGAATGTCTTGCTGGTTTTGATCGTATATCTCAATTCCGCAGTCTTTAAACCTGCTTAGTATATCAATTCCCTTTTTCTTAAGCAGACTATCTGTAAGCTCTTTTCCAACATTTCCAAGATCCCCTGTTATAATTAAATCATAATCTTTAGGTTCAAATCCCGTATCTAAAAAATGCTGATATATAGTTTGTGCTGCTGCAGGTGCCATAGCAGCCCCCATATTATTACCGTCCTTAATTCCAAAGTCTACAACCTTCCCCGTTGTTACATGGGTTATATAAGGCCCTTGCCCATCTGAAGATACAATAGCAGCTCCAGTACCTGTAACCGTCCATTGAGCCGTGGGGGGCCTTTGAGTACCAAGCTCTAGTGGAAACCTAAACTGTCTCTCAGCACTGCTAAAGTGGCTTGCCGTTACACAAAGGATGTTATCTCCGTATCCTCCATCCACTAGCATTGCACCTAGGCTTAAGGATTCAGTCATGGTTGAGCATGCACCATATAAACCAAAAAAAGGTATCTCCATCTCCCTTGCTGCAAAGCTTGATGTTATTATTTGATCTAATAAGTCCCCTGCTAGCATATAATCAATCAATTCTTTTTTCAGTCCAGCTTTAGATATAACGTCATTTGATACATCCCTTACCATCTTACATTCTGCTTTTTCATAGCTATCCTGGCCAATTATGTCATCATCTAATATGGTATCAAAGTACTTTGATAATGGTCCCTCTCCCTCTTTCGGTCCTACAATGGTGGATGTTGCAATTATTGATGGGGGCTTTTCAAATCTCACTGTTTGCTTTCCTATTCTTTTTAAAGACATATTTTTATCCCCCTATTTTATAATATAATATATTAATCCTACAATTACTGATGATGTAATACCATATACAAGTACAGGTCCCGCTATTGTAAACATTTTAGCCCCCACGCCAAGTACGTATCCCTCTCTCTTAAATTCCATGGCTGGAGATACAATTGAATTTGCAAACCCAGTTATTGGCACAATAGAGCCTGCCCCCGCAAACTTACCAAGATTATCATATACCCCAAGCCCGGTAAAGAATGCTCCAAGGAAAACCATTATAACTGAAACACATGTGCCAGCCTCATCTGGTGCCATTCCCTTTCCTAAAAATAAGTTAGAAAAAAACTGACCAACATCACATATTAGCCCCCCAATTATAAAGGCATATATACAGTTCTTTAACATATTTGATTTAATATTTTTTTGTTTAACAAGATCCTGATATTCCTTTTGTTCTTTCTCTTTTGCTGTCATTTTGTTATTGTCCATAAGGCCCTGTCTCCTCCTTTTAGCGTGCCGCCATCTATCATAGGTAATTGCCTAATTGCCTCTTTGCTTCTTATCTCATTTTCTTCTATATTATTTGAGTATACTAATTCATATCTTTTTAATTCTGCATAGCCTCTCAAAGCCTCACCACCCATATAGCTATTCCATTATACGAAAAACGCCCTTTGGGGAATCTTAGGTACACCAATGCTTGTGAAAAATAATAATATTAATCCACCTATTAAAAATAAAGCAGATAGTATCTCATAAAATTTTGTACTATATAGTATCCTCCTCATAGATATCACCCATCCTTATATAGTTAATTTCGCTTTAAAGCCTATTTTAATCAAATAGTTCTAATATATTATGTGTAATATTTTTATAATATATGTAATACCACTAAGAAAGGCCTAATTCATAAAAAAAATTATGAATTAGACCCTTATCTTTTAAAATCTATATTTCATCCTAATATGCTTTTCATTTTAGCAAGTACTCTTTTTTCAATTCTTGATACTTGTACTTGAGAGATACCAAGCATCTGTGCAATCTCCGTCTGAGTTTTGTCTTTAAAATATCTAAGTATTATTATCTGTCTTGCCTTTGGATCAAGTTTATCAATGACCTCTTGCAGGGCTATCCTATCTACAATCTCATTGTCACCAATATTTTGCTCGCTTATTTTATCTATTAATAGTACTGGTGAGCCATCATCTTGATATATTGTATCGTAAAGATACCCAGGAGTTATGGTTGAATCCATTGCAACAACTAAATCCTCAGGACTTACATCTATTTCTTTTGCTAGTTCCTCAATAGTTGGATCTCTTCCAAGCTCTTTAGACATCTTCTCTCTTTCTATTCTCCCTTTTTTTGCAATCTCCTTCATGGATCTGCTGACCTTTATTATACCATCATCCCTTATAAATCTTTTTATCTCCCCCATTATCATTGGCACTGCATATGTAGAGAATTTAACAGAAAATGTAGGATCAAAATTTTTTATTGCCTTAATAAGCCCTATACTCCCTATCTGAAATAGGTCTTCAAATTCATAGCCTCTAGATATAAATCTCTTTGCTATGGATGATATAAGGCCAACATTTTTCTTTATTAATAATTCTTCTGATTCTTTATCACCGCTTTGGCTTTTACTTATAAGTTCGAGAGTTTCTTCATGGGTTAAAATTGCAGTAGAACCTTTATTCTTTTTTTTAGAATCCATACTTAATCCCACCTAAAAAACAGAATTAAACTTCTTCGTCATAATAACAGTTGTGCCTTCACCAATTTTTGAATAAACTTTAAGGCTATCCATAAATGTTTCCATAACAGTAAATCCCATCCCTGATCTCTCAAGCTCTGGTTTTGATGTGTACAAAGGTTCTCTTGCTTCTTCTATATTCTCAATTCCCTTTCCATGATCTATTATTTCAACCTCTAATGTATTATCTTTAATATTTGCCTTTATTGTTATTAATCCTTGGGAATTTTCATATCCATGTATTATACAATTTGTTACCGCCTCAGATACTGCTGTCTTAACATCAGCAATTTCTTCTATTGTAGGATCAAGCTGAGATGCAAAAGCTCCTACTACAACCCTTGCAAATGCTTCGTTCTGTGATTTGCTAAGTATTTCGAGTTTCATTTCATTCTCAAAACCCATTTTTACCCTCCCTCTACTTTTACATACTTATTAATGTCTCGTTTATGCTTTCAAACATTTGGCATATTTTAAGTACACCCGATATTTCGAGCATCCTTTTTATATGGGGTTTAGCACCTGCTATTGCAACCTTTCCTCCATAGGGTGAAACTTTTTTATATCTTCCAATTATAATCCCAATACCAGCACTATCCATAAACGTTACATTAGAAAAATCAAATATTACATTTTTCACATTTGCTTTGTCTATATGTTCATCTATTGTGTTTCTGATATCTTCAGATGTATGGTGGTCTATCTCTCCTGACATATTTACAATAAGTGTCCTATTTATCAGTTTAAAACCTAGCTGCATAATATACTTCCCCTTTCTATTGCTTTAATTAGTATATTCTCCTATTAACATATTTTTCCTGCATGATTTTTGAAATTTATAAAAGAATTTTTATAAAAGCCATGTTTTAAGTAACATTGTTTTTTAAATCAAATGTATCGATTAACCTTTGCAGATTCTTTCCTCTATTATTTCTATCTCTATTTTACTTAAATTAAACATATCATAAACGTAGTTGTCTATATTTTCCATTATATTTTGAGCATTGCCATCTCTAGACAATATAATACCTGCATTATCCCTTATATACTTATCTTCTGCTTCAGGTACCATAAGCCGCATTATAGTATTAGGGTAGTAATCATATAGATCCTTACCAAGTTTTTTACCAAAACTTTTAAAATAGAATTCATATAATTTAGTATTGAGCAGTCCAACTAAGAATTCGAGGGAAAGCTTATCTTTATAATCCTCATTTAAATACATTCCATATACATCTGCGCTGCTATAGCTTCCTTTATCTATTGCAAACCTGTTAGAAGAGGATTTATAGGGAAATACTATTTTCTCCATATCAAAAAGCCTCTCATCTCTCCCCCATTGAAGTTCATACCATTTTCTAAACCCTTTCCTGCATTCCCTTCTGCTTTCAAGTTTATCCCTATATTGACTAATGTAAGCAATAGCTCTTTTATACTCTTCTTCATCCTTTATAATGTTTGAATATATTATATAAAGATTGCTTTCATCAACCTTAAACTTTTTTATATGGCTATTCTTTATCCATCTTTTTAATAACTCTTTTTCTATGCTATATTCCTCAATTATTTGTCTATTAACAATGAACGCCTTATCACATCCCGTTATTACCCCCTGAAAGCTATTGCATACAGAAGATAATCTCATTGTTAGGCTTTCTTCTATTTTATTTATTATATCCATCTCTTCTTTAGGGAGTAATACCCACCCTTTATCCTCAAGTTTATATTGAGGGATTTCAAAAAAGCTAAAAAAGCTGCTATTTTTATTCTCATACTTTTCAAAAATAAGTTCATCATTCTTTAAATTTTTGTTTGCCTTAGCCACATCTATTATGTTCTTTTCAGTTGGCTTTAAAGCCTTTCTAATCATTATTATTACCGGATCTACAGATATACCTTTCATTATTCTTATTCCATAGAAGTCTATTATTTTTTCTATACTGCATTCATCTTTAATATATCCTCTTAAATTAACAGCGCTTGGAGATTCTATAAAATACCTAGATGTTATAAAGCATACAATGCCTCCTTCATTTACTCTATCAATTGAACTTTTGATAAAGCAAAATGATATATCTCCCTTATCTTTAAATATATCACCGTAGATTGAATTTAGCTTTTTTCTATATCCTTGGGACATCTTTTTATGACCTATGTATGGCGGGTTTCCAATTATAAAATCAAATTTATTTCTCCAAAACTTGCTGTATTTATGCCTCATATGCTCCCAATTCATTACACTGTCGCAGCATATTATGTTAGGGACTGCCCTTGAGCTTGGTTTTTTCATCATTAGGTTTACTATAGTATGTTTTACGCTATATTCGTCAATATCTGCGCCAAATATATTATTTTTTATTATATGCTCATGTATATTATCTTTAGTAAGGTTTATATCTGGGAATTTACAATTTATAGAGTCAATATCTCTTTCATATCTTTCTTTTAAAAAATCATATGCCCCCATAAGAAAATATCCACACCCACAAGATGGATCTAATATTTTTATATATGGATTTTCCACTAAATCTAATTTTTCTAAAGCTGTTTTAATAATAAAATCCACAATATGATCGTCAGTATAATACCTTCCCATATGTTTTTTATATTCTTCATCTAAATAACCTTCATAAAATTTAAAAAAGCTATCTTCCTTTTCCCAATTATATTTGTCTATATGGGTCTTATTGTCAAATACTAAATCATTATAAAACTTATCTATAATATCTCTATATTCATTATTGCTTTCCATCCCTTATCTCTCCATAAATTCAATATTTACGTCAATTATAGCAGATATGCCAACGCAATATACAATGAATTTTAAAGTATGGTCATAGATTTCCATAAAAACTATGTACATAACTTTTTATCAAACTTATAATATAAATAGAAGAATATGATTATAAGAATATATTTCCTGCCATATTTAGCCTAATTAAACACCATAATATAAACATAAAACTTAACTGGAGGGATTTTGATGAAAAAAATCATTGCAATATTAGTGGGAATTGTTCTAACGATACAGTTGTCCTCCTGCACTGCCAATAAAAAGCCTGAGGTTTTAATACCAGAGACAACACCAACGCCTACACCAACTATTACTGATACCCCAAAAAGTAACACCCCTGATGAAGATAAAACTTCATCAACAGATGAGGTAGATAACCCTGATACTGAAGATGCAGAGGATACTTCAAAAGAGGGTATACCTGGGGATGATACAGATGTAACCGTAGATAATAATAATCCAACCAAATCTACAAATACCCCGAGCACTAACCTTAGCAATGAAAAGATAGGAAGCTGGCAGCCTGGAACAAATAAAGAACATAGGGTACCTTCTTTAAATACTAAATATAAAACATTGCTTGATAAATATGGTGGATATTTTGTTGGTGATACCTCAGAGAAGGTTATATATCTTACATTTGATGAGGGTTATGAGAATGGTTTTACAGGTAAAATACTTGACATACTAAAAGAGAATAATGTAAAAGCAGCCTTTTTTGTAACTAAACCCTATATAAGGTCAAATCCTGTATTAGTGAAAAGAATGGTAAATGAGGGGCATATAGTTGGAAACCATAGCAGTACCCATCCTAATATGCCGGATATATCTGATGAAGAGGTTAAATGCGAATTAACAGATACGGCTGATTATTTCAAAGAGGTTACTGGCCATAATATGCCAAAATACTTTAGACCACCTGAGGGTGTGTGGAGCGAAAGAACACTCTATATTACACAATCTCTTGGCTACAAAACCATATTGTGGAGCATGGCTCACAAAGATTGGGATCCTAAGAATCAGCCAGGCAAGGCTGCTTCCATGAAATTTGTTGACACCTACTACCATAATGGGGCAATATTGCTTCTTCATGCCGTATCCCAAAGCAATACAGAAGCCCTCCCAGATATAATAAATAATATGCAGGATGCAGGATATAGGTTTGCCCCACTATCAGAACTAAAATAAAAGATATCCGCCGACTAAGTCGACGGATATCTTTTATTTTATAGCAATTTACCTATGCTCTTTTCAACCTCTTCTACAAGGCTGCCAGTCTTTAATAGTTCTATGCATTTATTTATGTCTTTATACATTACCCTATCTTCTTTAAGTGGAGGAATTGCAGCTTTATTCCTTACAAGGTTATAAGCAGCTTGAACCCCTGCACCTTTTTTACCTTCGTCTCTAAACTCTAGTCCTTGAGCTGCAGTTAACATTTCAATACCAAGAACCCTCTGTACATTCTTAAGTATTGCTCTTGCTTTTCTTGCTGCAGTTGTACCCATGCTAACATGATCCTCCTGATTAGCAGATGAAGGTATTGAATCTACAGAAGCTGGATGAGCAAGCACCTTGTTTTCTGAAACCATTGATGCTGCAGAATATTGAGCAATCATAAATCCAGAGTTAAGTCCTCCATGTTCCGTTAAAAAAGGCGGAAGATCATTTAGCTGATAATTTACTAATCTTTCAATCCTTCTCTCTGATACACTAGCATATTCTGATAATGCAATCCCTAAAAAATCCATTGCAAGCGCAATTGGTTGGCCATGGAAGTTACCTCCAGATATAACACTACTATCTTCAATATTCCCTTCTTCAGCAAAAATAATTGGATTATCTGTAACAGAATTTATTTCTGTTTCTATAACCTTTTTTACATAATTTATGGCATCATAACTTGCTCCATGAATCTGTGGTATACAGCGAAGTGTATAGGCATCTTGAACCCTGATATCCCCTTGGTTTGTAATTAGTTCACTTCCAGATGTTATCTTTCTTATATTATCTGCCACTTTTCTTTGTCCCTCATGAGGTCTTACCATGTTTATTCTATCATCGAAAGCAGTAATGATCCCTCTTAATGCTTCAAATGTCATAGATGCTATTATATCAGCAGATTTTGCAATATTTATGCTGTCATATACTGCCAAGGAGCCTACAGCGGTCATGGCCTGAGTACCATTAATCAGTGCAAGACCTTCTTTTGCAACTAATTCTACTGTTGGTATTTGAGCCCTTTCCATGGCTTCTTTGCCACTTAACCTATTTCCGCCAAAATATGCCTCCCCTTCCCCTATCATAACTAAAACCATATGTGCAAGCGGAGCTAAATCACCACTTGCACCTAGGGATCCTTTTTCAGGTATAACAGGATGAACCCTCTTATTTAACATATCTACCAACGTCTCTAAAGTAGAAAGCCTTATGCCGGAATATCCTTTTGATAAAGCGTTTATTCTAAGAAGCATCATTGCCCTTACTATTTCTTCATCAAACGGCTCTCCAACGGCACAAGCATGAGATACTATAAGATTCCTTTGAAGCTTTTTAACTTCTTCCTTTGATATTACAACGTCGCTAAATTTGCCAAAACCAGTTGTAACACCATATTCAACTTTTCCATTTTCAACAATTTTATCAATAACACACCTTGAATCATTTATTCTCTTTTTCGCATCTTCAGTAATTTTTACCTCATAAAAGTTACGTGATACATTTACAATGTCATCAATAGTAAGATTATTTCCATCAACCAAAACCATATTCATAAACTATCTCTCCTTATAATAAACTATAAATTCTACTAATTAAGTAACTTCGGTTTTTAAACCGGGTATGTTGATTGACTTCCGC
>DIRE01000043.1:14536-66306 GCA_002426575.1 Clostridiaceae bacterium UBA5444
AAAATAGGCATTTA
The DNA here is from genome assembly GCA_002426575.1 of Clostridiaceae bacterium UBA5444. Taxonomy (GTDB): domain Bacteria; phylum Bacillota; class Clostridia; order Clostridiales; family Oxobacteraceae; genus UBA5444. Next base: position 14,551 of record DIRE01000043.1, read on the forward strand.
AGTCGCTGCTACAGTAAATCAACATACCCTGAAGTCAACCCAATATAAGTAGTCTGTTTAGCAATTCACCATGATAAAATGGTAATATGATAAAGGCCTGCAGGTTAAACCCTGCAGGCCAATGTATCATTTGGCAAGTTCATATATTGCATTTGCATATATTTTGGTACATTTTATCAATTCATCTATTCCTATATATTCATCAGTCATAAAGTTTCTTCCATCCTCTCCTGGGAATACTGGCCCAAATGAAACCATGTTTTCAAAGGCCTTAGCAAAGGTTTGTTCGCCTAGAGAAATTGTAAACCCGTCCTCTCCAGTAACCTCTTTATATGATGTAAGCAGCGTGCTTACTAGATAACTATTTTCATCAATACACAAAGGCCGCCTGCTATTTAATATTGAAACATCTATTTTCTTATCTGCCGTAATTGTCAATATATTCCTTAGTATATCCTCATAGTCTGCCCCTGCAGGATAAGTTATTCCTATTACGCATTTGGCAATATCATCATCTATTGAAATAGATCCTAAATTTACGGTAATGCTTCCCTTATCTTCTTCTTTATAGGCTATATTTAGCGACTTTCCATCAGTTTCCTCTCCTATATAGTTAGATAAAAATTTAATAAAATCTGATACATCATTCTGTCCAAGATTAAACTGATTTAAAAATACAATAAGTTGTGTTATTGCATTTTTGCCCTTATTAGGCTCACTTCCTAAAGAGGATAATCCGCATGAATTAATTGTATATAAGTCATCATCTTCTTCTTGCATATGCATATTTATATTATTCTTCTGACAATATAATTCAAGTGTATCCTTGAGCATAAGCTTTGCCATATCATTAAGTTTTAGCTTACAATGGCACTCGCTTGGAACGATGTTTTGGTCTTGGCCCCCTTCTAACTTCTTTATAGATATCATTCCCTTTGATTTTCTTGCAATTTCCTTTTTAAACTCTATTTCAATAAATCCCTTTTCAGAATTAACAACTGGAAACTTCCCATCAATGGTAAATCCAAGGTTTGGTGCTTGTTCATTTTTAATATAATGATTTATATCTTCCCAATCACCGTTTTTGTCAGTTCCAAATATAATCCTGACCCTTTTATTTAATTTAATTCCTAGATCCTTTATAGACTTTAATCCATAAAGGGCAGCAATTAGAGGTCCTTTATCATAAAGTGTTCCGCATCCGTATATTCTATTATTATGGATTTCAGCATCATATGGCTTATATGTCCATCCCTCTTTCTCTTGTAAAATATCTAAGTTGCCTAAAACTCCTACTATTTCGTCTCCTTCTCCATATTCAGCATATCCTATATATCCATCAATATTTTTTGTTTTAAACCCAAGTTTAGATGATAAGTCAAGAGCATACAATAATGCTTCATTTATTCCATCACCAAAAGGTTCTTCAGAAATCTCCTCATCATTTATGTTTTTTTCATTCTTAAAACTTTTAATACTTACAATCTCTTGTACTGATTTAATAATATTAGGTTTAAAATCATTTATTTCTTCTCCAAAAATAATATCCATTAAAATTCCTCCACGAAAAATGCCTATACAATCTACATTTCAGTATTAATGTATCTATGTATAATATCATCTATATACATTATATATTTTTTTATATATTATATCCATACCGTATACATTGACCATAAAACAATTTATGATAACAATGCTTTTATTAAAAACTTTGGTAGAACCATCATCCTTTTAAATCTCCAAGGCTCACTAATCAATCTATAAAGCCATTCAAGGCCACATTTTCTCATCCAAGCTGGTGCTCTTTTTATATTACCGCATATAACATCAAAACTTCCGCCAACCCCCATAATAAGCGGCACATTTAGGTTATCTATATTTTGTTTTATCCAATATTCCTGTCTAGGGCTTCCTAGTGCAACAAATAATATATCAGAGTTTGAATTATATATATTATCTATAACCTGTTTCTCATTATCCTTAAAGTACCCATCATTAACCCCAGATACAATAAGGCTTGGGAACTTTTTTTTAAGCTCCCCCATTGCTGATTCGGCAATATTAGGGGCTGCGCCAAGCATGTATATTTTATACCCTTTTTTAGAGGCTAGGTCGCATAAATTCATCATAAGGTCAATTCCTGTTACCCTTTTTTTAATTCTGCCTCTCTTTAGTTTAGATGCTATTACCACACCAACCCCATCAGGTATTTGTATATTTGCACTATTTAAAAGTTTTTTTAATTCTAAATCTTTTTGACCTTTCATTATTTTTTCAGGGTTTATTGCCACAATGAAACCTTTTTCTTTGTTTACAATTATTTTTTCAGCTTCATGCAATGTTTCTTCCATAGAGAAGGGACATACATCAATACCCAATATATTTTCCTTCAAAGTTATGCCTCCCCTTTTATACTGTGAGGCTTTAATTTGTTTATTATCTCTTTAACCTCATCAACTTTTAATATAATTAAAAACATAAAATATACAAAAGCCCCGCCTATTATAGATGCAGCAACTATTACTAAATTTGATTTTATATAAGGCCCTATAAATGTTTTTAATCCATATATAAAAATGCCCATTATAATAGATGAAATGCATATCTTACATAATGACTTTTGAAAATGCTCATCATTTTCCATATTTATCTTCTTCTTTAATACAAAATAAGCGGTAATAAATTGTATTACTGATACTAATGATGTTGAAAGAGCAAGTCCATTATGTGCTAAAGGCTTCATTAGTACATAATCAAAAATTACATTAAGTAAAATAGTGACTGTGCTTATATACATAAGTGTTTTAGTGTCTTTCATTGAATAATATACCTTTGCAATAACTGCCATACCTCCATACATTATAATGGTTGGACTATAATAAAATAAGGCTGAGGCAGTATTTGCAGTTGCAGTCATATCAAAAGCATTTCTTTCAAACAATAGTTTTATGATCTCTTTATTTAAAACAATAATACCTATAAATGATGGTATAAGAAATATCATTGTAGCTATTATAGACTTTCGTATATAGTTTTTAACTAATGCTTCCTCTTTATTGTTTATATGCTCTATAAGTTCAGGGAAAACTACGGTTGCAACCATACCTGAAAATATCATTACAGGAAGTGAGCTTACCTTATCTGCATAAGCTAAATATGACATACTTCCATCAGTAAGGTAAGATGCAAAAATTCTATCAACAAACATATTAATCTGCCCTATAGAAGTAGATACAAGTACAGGGGTTAAAAGCTTTATAAATGTTGATGAAAAATCCTTATAATGTTTAAAGTTTATTGTTAGCTTTGCATTTATTCTCTTAAGTTTTATATACTGCAATATAAGACCTGCCGTGGCTCCTGCTACATAGCCATATGCAATTGAGTTAATGTTTGCCTTGCCCCCAAAGGCTAGTACAAAAACTATCATCCCAATTGACAAAAGGCATACTGAAATCACGGGATATATAAAATGCTTTAAACAATTTAAAACAGATCCCTCTATTATAGAGGCACAGTATATAAAAACTCCTACAAAAAATATCTTTGATATTTCAGATGCGGCATGGAGGCTTTTTTCATCAAACCCATGGTATATAATGCTTACTATGTCATGGGAAAATAATGCCCCAAAGGCAGCAACTATAAGAAGTATAAGCATTAAATATGTTGACACACTGCTTATTTTATTCCATGCTTCATTTTCATCTATTTCAGCCTCAGATAAAAAAAGAGGCGCATATACATTCACAAGACCAGCATTTAGGATTACCATTATAAAATTTGGGACGAGGTATCCTGCTACATATGAGTCCGTAAGCCAGTTTGCTCCAAACTGGCTTGTTATTACCATCTCACGTCCAAACCCGAGTATTTTCTCTATTATTGTTACAATTAATAATAATGCGGCAGCCTTTTTTATATTATATTTGCTCATTTTTATCAGTCCTAACCATTAATTATCTCCTTGTATATATCTATAACCTTCATTGTCATAATATCTAATGAAAAGTTTTGCTTTGCGTATTCATATAGATTATTACCAATATAGTCTCTAGTTTTACGGTTTTCTAATAAAATCTCCATTTTACTGGATAAATCATTGCTATCTCCTTTTTTAAACAAATACCCTGTGGCTCCATCTTTTATTATCTTATTTATACCTCCCACATCACTTGCTACAACTGGTGTTTTAACAAGGGCAGATTCTAAAAGAACATAGGGAAAGCTTTCGCTAAAAGAGCTAAGTACGCTCATATAGCTGTTATAAAGTATATCTATGCTTCTATCAACCTGTCCTAAAAAAAATACATTCTTATCTATTCCTATTTCTTTTACGTAGGATACTAACTCATCTTTTATACTTCCATCACCAGCCACCAATATTTTTATATTATCATGGTTTTTAATTATATTTTTGCAGCCGTCAAAGAAAACCCTATGCCCTTTTATGGGATGGAGTCTAGCAATCATTGATATAATTATATCTTCGCTATTTATTTGTATATTATATTTTTTTGAAATCTCATCTATATTTAATATGGAGTATTCCCTTTCAAAATTGATTCCATTATAAACAACACGTATACTAGAAGAATCAAATCCCCTGCTCACAAGCATATCTTTAAAATCATCTGATATTGCTATAAGCCTATCAAAGTGCTTTAATGTATGCTTATTAATATTGCTAAATACAAGTGTTTTGAAAATATTGCCCTTATAGTCTAATTTATAATCACTATGTACTGTTGATACAAAGGGTATGTTTGTACTTCTTTTTAAAAGGCAGCATATTAAATTTGCTCTTCCCCCATGGGAATGAACTAATTCTATATTATTTTCAATTATTATATTTTTAACTTTTTTAATGGCTGAAAAATCTATCCTGCTCCTTTGCTTAATTAGAATAATATCAAGCCCCATATTCTTTGCTTCCCTATACAACTTTCCATCTATAAAGCAAACTATCATAGCATTTACGTCTTTGTTTTTTAAACTTCTGCATAGGTTCAGAACATGGGTTTTAGAGCCACCTTCCTCTCCACCGCTTATTACATGAAGTATATTCATAAAAACCACCTTTCTATTACTTTAAGGCCATGTTTTGTGTTTCGTATTTAATCAAAAGTCATACTTAATATAAATTTATCACTTAACATTTTACATTAAATTAAGTAATAAAGCTATCATAGATAAATATTTAAACTATGTTTTAGTACAGTGTCGATGTCAGGCTATGTTGATTTACTGGAGCAGCGACTTAAATGCCTATTTTTATCAGCTTTACTTATTTAGAAAAAAATAGGCATTTTGGAGCAGCGGAAGTCAATCAACATAGCCGGTTTAAAAGCCAACAGTTACTTAAAACATAGCCAAAAGTAAGTTTTAATAACCAGCGGCGCTAATTCATTCCATGTATAAAGAATACTATATTTCAAAAGATAATAATGAATTTCTATATTATATATAAGTATTTCTTTGTAATCAATGATTTTGTAACCTTTCTGTAACGAAAAAAGGCTTATACCTGGCTAATATATATAGGATAACTATACAAATGACGTATTAGGAGGACTAAAATGAAAAAAACTATATCGTGCTTGGTTTTATTTGTATTTTTAATTATATTAATTACTAGCAGCGGCATGCAAAAACAATTGAGTACAAATAAATACCAAAAGACATCAAATAATTATAAAAAAGTAAACATAGCAACATTAGAACATGCAATATCTAGGGTAGCAGAAAAAATAGACTTAAACATAAAATCAAAAAAGGTTAAAGACAATTACGCTAGGGTTATTAATACCAAAGCTAATTCTAAAGAGCCTCTTGACATAAAAACTTATGATGGCCATGATCAGCCAATGCATCCTGATATAGTGTATATCGATAACGGATTTAATGGGTATAAATATTGGATGGCCTATACTCCTTATCCAAATATGAATGATGACTTTGAAAACCCATGCATAGGGGCTAGCAATGACGGTATAAACTGGGACACACCAAAAAGTATTAGAAATCCAATTGTACTTCCTCCTGATGATATGGAAGAGGGAGGCCATTTTAGCGATACAGATATTGTGTACGATAATGGCAATCTTTACGTTTATTTTGTATATAACAAAATGGGAGTATTAGGGCCTTCAAGATTTTATAGGGTTGCCTCAAAAGATGGCATCAATTGGTCCAAGGCTGAACTTGTATATAAATGTACAGCACCAAATCCTATTTCAGGTTATTCACCAGGTGTAATAAAAGGTAAAGCTGGTTACAAAATGTGGTATACCAGCGAAGGAAATACACTATCAATGATATCAAGTAAGGATGGCAAGGAGTGGTCAGGTTATAAAAAATGTAATATAAATATAAATGGATGGACTGTTTGGCATGTAAATGTTATTGAAACCGATTTAGGATATGAAGGCCTTATGTGTGCCACAGATAAGAAAATTAAAAATAGAGCATTGTTTTATATAAAAAGCAGTGATGGTATCAATTGGGAATCAAGCAGTGAACCTATAATATACCCAACAAAAAGCGGATGGGATTCTAGTGAAATATATAGATCCACTTTTCTTAAACAAAATGGGGTATATAGGGTTTGGTACTCTGCTAAAGATCCAGAAAGAAGATGGCATATAGGCTATTCTGAAGGGGAAACACCTGAAACCCTAAATGGTTTATAAAAATTTTATATATAAAAAAGTCGGGAATCCATAATTGGCAACCCGACTTTTTTATACTTAAGGCCTTAAGCTTTGAGCATAAGGCTTTTATAAAGATAGATATTTTATACCTTTTTGAGCAAAATCTGATTTATTTGCTGTAAACAGATTTCTTGTATCAAAAACTATTCCATCTTTTTGTATATTATCTATTACAAAATTAGCATCTATATTTTCAATTTCTTTTTGCTTTGCTAATACTAAAATTGCATCTGCATCCTTTATAACATCATCTGCGTTATCATATTTAAAATCATAAGATGTAGGTACTATTGGATCAAATGCACATACATTTGCTCCTCTTTCAAGCAATATATTTATTATAGATATAGGAGGGCTTATTCTATCATCATTTGAATAGTCCTTCATTGCAATACCAAGTACACCAATCTTCTTTCCTTTGATGTCCTTGCCTACTTTCTTTAATTCTTCTTCTAATATGTTTACAATCAATTCTGGTAAGGCTTCATTCTTATTCCTAGATAGCTTTAAAATGTCTAAATCTACTCCCATTTCTTTTGCTTTAGGTTCAAGATAATAATATGCATTAGGAATACAGTATCCCCCTACACCAGGTCCTGGTGTAAGTAAATTTACTCTCTTGTGGGTGTTGGCTATTTTAATTACCTCATATATATCTATTCCTAACTTTTCTGTAAATCTTGCAAACTCTTGAGACATTGCTATGTTTACATCTCTTTGAACATTTTCAAAAACCTTTGATGTCTCTACTACCTTTATATTGCTTGCTTTTATAATATCGGTTTTACAAACAATTGACAATACCTTAGCAGCTCTTTCAAGGCTTTGGTTATTAATAGCTCCAACTACTGTTGGCATAAAAGCAAATTCCTCAAATGCCCTGCCTTCTGCAATTCTCTCTGATGAATAGGCAAGATGAAAGTCTTCCCCAGCTTTAAGTCCTGATGTCTTTTCTAATATTGGAAGTATAAAGTCTTCTGTTGTACCTGGTATTACGGTACTCCTTATTATTACTGTATCTCCCTTTTTAAGTATGCTTCCTAAAGATTCAGAACATGATTTTAGGTAGTCATAATTTTGGACTCCTCCATTTACAGGTATACCTACTGTAACAATAAAATTATTATAATCTTTAGGTATGGATTTAACATCAACTACAGCTTTAAAGCTATTTTTCTTAAGCTGTTTTGCTAAAACTTCTTGTATGGTAATATCCTCAAACTTCTCAGTATGGTATGTAATACCTTTGTTTATATCATTTACTAGGTCCTCTGATACATCTACACCTATTACATCACTTCCCCTAAATGCAAAGCTTAGTGAAAGCGGCAGTCCTACATATCCAAGTCCAAATACTACTACTTTTTCATTTTTGTTCATTAGTAATCACATCACTTTCTTTATTTTTCATTAAATATATATTATGGCTTGAAATAACCATAGCAATCAATATCCAGAAAAAAATATTTGCCTGTGGAATAAAGAATAAATTGTTTGTTATATTTTGTATAACAAATGTAAGCCCTCCATATAATACTGCACTTGCCATAAGTATTATGGACTTATTATGGCAGTTTTTCAATATGGCAATAATTCTTTTAAATAAATTAAACAGTAAAAAGGCATACATGGTAAGCCCAATTATTCCTGTTTCGCATAATATTTTAATATAGGAATTATGCACTGAATAAACAGTCCTGCCCAAATAAAGTTCGGGGTGCATCTTTACATAGGCACTATAATTTACATTATAATTTCCTATTCCAATTCCAGAAAACGGATGGTCTTTAAACATCAAAAATCCAGTTTCCCACAGCTTTATTCTTTCAGATCCTGTATATCGCTTTTGTGAAAGTATTTCACCAACTTTAAACCTTAATGAAGGTATCATTATAAGCATTAAAGCAGAAATTAATACTATTAATAACAAAATGCTAATAACATGCCTAAAGTTTATATTTTTCATATTAGCAATAACAATAATTATAAATGTTATTATAAGTGAAATCAAAGAGCTTAAGGTAAATGAAAACACTAAATTAGTTAGGCATAAAGCACTTATAATTATGTAAAAGTTTTTCACATTCTTATTTTTTTCGTGTAAGGACTTAAACAAATATATAAACAATATTAAATTAACAAAAGCCCCCCAATAATTTGGGTTTACAAATGTTGAATACACTCTAAATCCATACACCTGTTTTTCACTATAAAATATTTTTTGAACTATTGCTTGACCACTTGCTGACCCTAATAAGAAAATCTGCACTATTCCACATATAAGAGCTATAACGATAGATATAGTAAATACATTATAAATAATATCCAATGTATAGTTGTCTCTTACTTCTATTATAATAAAATAAAAGAAAAACAGATATTCAAAAAATCTTCCTATCTCCATAAGTCCAGCCATTTTACTTTTAGCGCCCAAAAGAGATATTATCATGGCTACTACATATAATAATACGCTTCTATTTAGATGATCTTTTATTACATTCTTTCTAAAATAAGATTTCGTTTTACTTTTCTTGCCAAAGAGTATATATATAATATATGTAATAATGAATATTCCCCCTATAACAGTATCCGCTGATATAGGTATACCCTTTATCTTAACCCTATATGGAAACAAAGGTACGAGAAAAACAAATAAATAAAGCTCATATCTAAGTAAATTATACAAGCTCAAAAACCCCCTCCTACAAATCAAATATAAATTAATAGGCTCCCTCGCGTTTAAACACAACGGCAATTGTCTTAAACATAATATAAATATCTAAAGAAATGTTAAATTCGTCTATATATTTTAAATCATATTTTATTGTCTCTCCAAGTTCAAGGTTCCCCCTGCCGTTAACTTGAGCAAGGCCTGATATTCCAGGCTTCATACAAAGCCTTCTCCTTTGATTATCATCATATAAATCTGCAATGTCCTTTATCTCTGGTCTTGGTCCTATAAGACTCATGTTGCCTATTAACACATTAAAAAGCTGGGGTAACTCATCTAAGCTTGTTTTCCTGAGAAACTTACCAACCTTTGTTACTCGAGGATCATCTTTATCTTGAAATACGAAATTATCTATAGACTCTTTATCTATTTCCTTATTATATAGCTTGTCAGCATTATTAACCATTGTCCTATACTTAAATATGACAAATATATTCCCATCCTTTCCAACCCTCTCCTGCCTAAATATGATGGGTCCTTTAGAGTCTATCTTTATTGATATTGCAATTATAATCTCTAATGGTAAAAGTAAAACAATTAAAATACTCGACAATATAATATCCATTATACGTTTAATAGATATTTGTAAATATTTTTTATTGGGAATATCATTCTCTTTTTTTAATGTTTCATTATTAGACCTCATATACTGTTCCTCCGAATTTTTCAATATGTCCATAAACTCTACTGATTAACTATATCTTCAAGCAATCCCTCAAATTTCTTTGTTATATTATACCTAGAGTAATTTTTCTCCACGTACTCTCTCCCATTTTCCCCTAATCTTTTTCTTAATTCTTTATTATTATAAAGCTCAATTACAGCATCCTTGATCTCATCTGGATTTTCTGGTTCAACACAAATACCTGCATTTGCTGCCTTTATAAGTTTTTCGGCTTCCCCTTCAACAGCAAGAATGATTGGAAGCTCTGATGCTAAGGCTTCAAACATCTTAGATGGAAGTGCTCCTTTAAATAAATCAAGTCTTTTTAATGGTATTACGGTTGCATCCATTGATGCTATAATCTCTGGCATTTTCCTTTTAGGCTGCATAGGATAGAAATAAACGTTTTCAAGGCCTAACTCATTTGTCTTAGCTATTAATTTTTTCTTTTCTGGACCCTCACCTATAAATACAAATACTATATCTTTATATTCTTTAAGCCTATTTGCAGTTTCAATTACAGTTTCAAGTCCCTGAGCAAGTCCATGTATACCTGCGTAACAAATTGCAAATTTATCTGCTATTTTAAACTCTTGCCTTACTTTTTCATTTCTATTCTCTGGATTAAAAAAAGCTGTATCCACTCCATTAGTTATTAAATGGACCTTATTCTTATCAAAGCCTCTGTCTATAATATTGTTAACAATACCAAGGGTCTGGCCTGTTACTAAATCTGCTTTTCTATAGCAAAACCCCTCAAGCCAATAGGATAATTTGATAAATAACTTATTATTAAGCACTCCAAGTTTAATTGCAGATTCAGGCCATAAATCAGATACATTAAAAACATATTTAGCTTTTTTAAATTTGGAAATCAAATACCCGGAGTATCCCAAAAATAATGGAGGTGATTCAGTAATGACAGCATCTACCTCCCCAACCTTTGATGCCCCAAATAGTACACATGACATGGTAAAAGACACATAGTTCCATATTCTAGCTGCAAACCCAGTCTTTTTTGTTGCATAAATCCAAGTCCTAACTATTTTAATACCATCAATTTCTTCCTTGCATACACGTTTTCCCTTATATCCATCAAATATTTCACCCTTAGGGTAATTAGGCATAGCAGTAAGAATAGAAACATCATGTCCCATGGCCTTAAATTGTTTAGCAAATTCGAATATCCTATTTTGTGGCGCCCCAATCTCTGGGGGACAATATTGAGTAAGAAACAATATATTCATAAAAACAAACCTTCCCTTAAAACATGTAGTATAATTTTTTAGTATATATATTAATATAAAAATTTAGTTGGCATTTAATATTTGAACAATCTTTTGTGCTGTATTTCCATCCCCAAAATAATTATTCTTCTTTTCTTTGGGAGCAAAGTTTAAAATGTTATAGCATATCTTGTCACTATCCGTCCCTACAAGTACATTCCATCCATTGTCTACAGTCTCTATCCACTCTGTTTCATTTCTCATTGTAATACATGGCTTTGATAAAAAGAAAGCTTCCTTTTGTACTCCGCCGCTATCAGTTACAATCTTTCCACTGCCCATTTCAAGCATTATCATATCAAGGTATCCTACTGGATCTATTACCTTAACGTTAGATGCAAATTCTAATTTATACTCTGAAATATATTTTTTTGTTCTAGGATGAAGTGGCAGAATAACCTTCTTTCCCGACTTGTTAAATGCATTTATAATGTTTTTTAATTTAATAGGGTCATTTGTATTTTCAGCTCTATGAATTGTAGCAAGTATATATTCTTTGCCTTCTAAGCCTAGCTTTGATATAATATTGCTTTTTTGCTTTGCCAGACTACTAAAATCTAAAATTGCATCGTACATTATATCTCCAACATTATGTACATTTTCTATTATTCCCTCTTTAGATAAATTTTGAATAGCAGTTTCAGTTGGTGCAAATAAATATTTAGATATATGATCAGTTAGAATACGGTTTTGTTCCTCTGGCATGGTCATATTAAAACTTCTAAGCCCCGCCTCAACATGTGCTACCGGTATTAAAAGTTTGCTTGCTGCAAGAGCTCCAGCTAATGTCGAATTAGTATCTCCATATACAAGTACTAAATCAGGCTTTTCTTTTATAAGTATTTCTTCTATATCCATAAGCATTTTACCTGTTTGATACCCGTGTGTCCCAGATCCTATGTTTAAGTTATAATCAGGTTTTGGAATTGAAAGCTCATCAAAGAAAACATTAGACATATTATTATCATAATGCTGCCCAGTGTGTATTATTTTTTCTGTATCTTTTTCTCTAATTTTCTGTGATAGGGGTGATGCCTTTACAAATTGTGGCCTTGCACCAATTACTGTAATTATCTTCATATCTTTATCTCCTTAAAATTACTTAAGCTTATATATCTTTCTATAATACATTTCAGGTAATCCAATCACCAAACACTAATCACTTGTTTTGGGTGATTCACTGCTATTTAGGCTTATTATTGCAAATATGATCCATACAATTAAAGTTTCAGTTATAACTCCCTTATGATTAAATTCCATTCCTGTAAGCACTGTATAGATCAAAAATATAACAATTGATGTAAAGTTTGCTCTGTTTTCGCTATAATTTTTAAATAAAAGGGCTATTCTATTTAATACAATAATGAAAAATATTATGGAGCATACAACCCCAAACTCAACTCCAATCTGAAGCCATAGATTATGGGCATTCTCTAAAGTATAGTTTGCCGTTGTAATTTGTGTCCTAAAACTTTGCGGCATTGCAAAATAGCCTTCCATTGCAAAATTCTTGTACATACTTTCAAAGTTTCCAGCGCCTATACCAAAAGGATAGTGAACCATCATTCTTATACTTGTAAATATTGATTGTAATCTTGCAATAACGGATTCATTTTGAAAGAAGGATACAGTGGTTCCTCCCCTTGTAATCATTAAGCTTAACAATGGTTTTGCTAAAAATAATGATATTGCTAATAAAAAGTATAATATCTTTTTATACTTTTTACTTATTAATATTATAAATATGGATATTGCAAAAGACATCCATGCCCCTCTTGTAAATGTTAATACTAAAGCAGTGAGGCATATAATCATTGAAATATATAAAAAGCGTTTTTCCTTTTTAGTATTGTCTTTATAAAGTATCATATCCATTATAAATGGCAATGTTATTGTTAATATACCTGCAAATATATTTATATTATGATAACCAAATGTAATTAAGGCCCTATTTCGGCTTATTTCATTTAGAGGTATGCGATTTGCAAATATCTGAAAAAAACCATAAAAGCAGCTTAGATTTAATCCTCCTATAAGCATATAGTAAATTTTAAATCTATCTTCTTTAGTAAATATTGAAACAACACACAACATAAACATAATAGGAGCAATCAGTCCCATATATGTTTCACTTAAGCTCATAACAATATTTTGTGAAAATGAAATACTATTTATGGCAAATATTACCAATAAAGCTATTAATGTAATATACTTAAATTCAGGAGTATTGTCCTTTTTCAAGCTTCTTTTTAAATATGCTTTCACATCTTTTATAGATAATATAAATAGTATTGTTATATATATAATTTCGTAGTTTAGCCTTATTGATGCAGAAGCAAAATAACATATCTTCCTTGCAGTAACTAGTATTGGGAAAGATAATATAAATAGCAAAATAGACTTCTTTCTATCTATACTTGCAATATAAATCTCAAGAAGCAGCAAAAATGTAGCCGCAAATACCATTACTGCATCCTTTTTACCTATTTGCTTTAGGAAAATAATGCTTATACTCAATGATAATAGTGAAATAGCTATTAATATTTTATAGCGTTTTTTTATAAAATCTTTAATATTCATAGTCAATCCTTCTCTTTTCCGCAAAATGTATATTTAAGTAGTTTATCATTTTATAGTGTAATAACTAAAATCAAATTGCTCATTATTTTCCATAGCTTTTGTTGCTCTTCCATAGACATCATTTAATTCCTTTGTTACTTCGTCTACACCCATTTCCCCTTTTATTGCATAGGTGTATAGCTCTCCTACTTTTCGCCCATCATGGTTTATAAATATAGTGGGATCATAGGTTTCGTTCTTAAACTTATCTACTGAATTATATTCAGGATATAAATTATCTTTTTCTGATTTATCATCTATATTTAATGGTAATACGGTCCTTGTTTTTAAAAGCTCTTTATTTACATCTTCATCTAAAAAGAATTTATAAACATCTAAAACAGCATCTTTATTCTTTATATCCTTATTTACCATAAGGCAATTAAAATTATCTACATAATAATAATTTTGGCTTTCTTTGTTATTTATACTTGGCAAGTCAGATATCCCCACATTAAAACCTAAAGGAAGTTTATTTGAAAATATATATTTATCCTCATATGTGCTCAATATCATGGCCGTGTTTCCGCAATAAAAGTCTTTTCTTAAACCGTCTCTAGTTTGTCTATCAAAATCTTCATTTAATAAACCAAGAGAATACATTTTTTTATATACATTCAAAATATCCTTTGCATAATCAAAATTATACTCGCCTTTTTTATAATCCCAAAAAGTAGTGTAAATACTTCCAAGGCATACACTTGGCTCTCCTATGGAAATTTTAAGTTCGTTAAACGTATATGACGGAAATTCAAAAGGTACGACATCTGGGTGTGCAGCTTTAATCTTAGAAGCATACTCTATAACCTCATCCCAGTTCTTAGGCCCTTTTTCAGGATCTAATCCAGATGATTTGAATATATCTTTATTCCATGCAAATTTAACACTATTTCCAGACAATCTTACTCCATAAGGGGTTTTATTATAATAAAATATATTGTCCTTATTTAGTTTATCTGTATCTAGGCCAACCTCATCTAAGGATAGAAGTTGATCACGTTTTATTAAATCAAAATATCCATATTGAAATATATCAGGTTTTTTATCAGCTGCAAGTGATATCCTAAGCATGTTTGAATAGTCATCATTTTTACATGTTTTAAAATCAATATATATATTGTTTTTATTTTGTTTATTAAATTTATCTACCTGATACCCTCTAGTCTCTGAATCAGCAGTATCTTTCATCCATACAGTGACAATATCTTTTCCTGCTTTATCAGATTCTGCTTCTGCTTCATGCTTCCCTTTATTATATAAAACCACCTTATATGAAATTGATGAAGCTAGTACTACTATAATTATTAGAATATAAACTCCGTACTTTGAAAATGTTTTTTTCATTTTAATATTACCTCGCAAAACTATTGGTTTTTTAAGAGTTGTTCATTGGGTACATCTTTTAAATATTTAGCTGGATTTCCAGCAACAATTGTGCCAGAGACTACATCCTTTGTAACAACACTTCCTGCTGCAACAAACCCATCTTCAAATATAGTCTTTCCTGGAAGTATTGTTGCACCTGCACCTATTCTTCCTCCCTTTTTAACTGTGATACCTTTAAAATGCTTAAATCTCTCTTTTGTTCTAGAAGCAAAATTATCATTAGAAGTAATAACCCCTGGAGCTATAAATACATTATCCTCTAACTCTGAGTATGCAGTTATATAAACATTGGTTTCTACTTTGCAGTTAGACCCGATTTTTGAGTAGTTTTCTATTGCTGCGCTTCTTCCTATTATGGTTTTGCATCCTACGTTTACATTTTCTCTTATTGTGGCTAAATCTGCTATTAAAGTATTCTCCCCTATTGTGCATCCTGCATATATAACAGCATTTGCACCAATTAGGCACCCTTTTCCTATAACACAAGGCTCTAGCTTTTTTTCATCTTTAAATATGCTATTTACAGAACGCATTGGAAGCTTTCCTACAATAGCATTATCATCAATCCTTACGCCTTCTTTAACTATGCTTCCCTCATGTATAACCACGTTATTCCCTATTATACAATTATCGCCTATTACTGCTTTATCCTCTATTATGGAAAACATACCTATGCTTACATTATTGCCTATATTCGCTTCTTTAGATACATAGTTCATTACTATCTCTCCTTCAGCTTTACCATGTCCATGGTTGAAAACTTATCTAATGGGAACTTTACGGGAAGTCCAGTAAGCCTTGATTTATAGGCTCCAAGTACTATGGACATTGCTTTTTTCCCTTCCTCACCATTTATTAAGGGTTCTCTATTATACTTTATTGCATCTATTACATCCTTAAAAAGAGGTATATGTCCATGTCCATATACTGTATCAGGATCATTTTGGTTCTTTATAAACTCTTCATCAAGTTTATACCCATCTTCAAATTCCCATGTCTCTATCCTGTTTACAGCAAGTCCGCCTATACAAACAGTGCCACAAGATCCAAATATGCTTAGTGTCTCCTCTAAGTTCTTAGGATAAACGCATGCACTTCCTTCTACAACACCTATGGCACCATTTTTGAACCTTATTACTATAGCACCAAAGTCCTCCCCCTCAATATCTCTTAGAAATGTGTCACACTGAGAGTAAACAGTATCTATCTCTCCTCCCATCATCCATTGAAGAAGATCTATATTATGAATACATTGATTCATAAGGGTTCCCCCATCTAATTTCCATGTGCCTCTCCAAGGAGCTTGCTTGTAATAACCCATATTTCTGTTCCAAAGTATTCTTGCAGTACCGTTTACAAGCTTTCCAAACTTTCCCTCATCAAGAGCAGCTCTTAATTTCTGTATAGGTGGGTTAAATCTGTTTTGGTGGCATATTGAAAGGCAAACATTATTTTTCCTAGACGCATTAATCATATTATCTGCATCTTCCATGGATAATGCCATTGGCTTCTCACAGATTACATTAAGCCCCTTGTTCATGCAATATATAGCTATTTCAGGATGGTATCCGCTCTCTGTAGCTATAGTAATCACATCAATATCTTCTTTTTCTATCATTTCTTTATAATCAGTATAAATATTTACATTGGAATTTTTAGTTTCCTTTTCATATGCAACTTTATTTCTATTAGCGTTTTCATATATTAAATCACAGACAGCTACAAGTTCTGCTTCTTCTTTATTATTTACAATAGCTTCAACATGCTTATAGGATATTCTTCCGCAGCCTATTGTAGCAAATCTTAATTTATTCATATTCGTACACTCCTTCTTATGCATTGCCTTTTTTTATTTTCATTGAAATTATTGTTTTAAACTCTTCAACCTTTAATAGTATGAGCATACCTGAATAAACTAATGCTCCTATTACAGTTGCAATAAGCACCTTTATTAAAAGAGCTAAAGTTTGGCTTCCCTTTATTATTAACCCTAAATAGCTATATGACAAGTAGACTACCACTGCCATAACAATACCTGAGGCTAGTACCTTTAAGGACACGATGCCAACCTTTTTATAATTTAAATCCTTCATTTTAAATTTAAGCTCTACAAGCATAATAGCTGAAATTATACATACTGCTAATGTATTAGCAAGTGCAAGGCCATTAACTCCCATCCCAGGCACAAGCACATTTATAAGTACTATATTTAGAACTATCATTGATATATTGTTTATCATCGGAGTTGTCGTATTCTTCATTGAGAAAAATACTTTATTTAATATATCAATCAATGAGTAACCAAGAGCACTAAATGCTAGATACTTTAAGCATTGTGATGTAATCTCTGTAGCACTACTATCAAACTTTCCTCTCTCTAATAACAGCTTAACCAAAGGCTTACTAAGTACGGCCATACCAAATATTAATGGAATAACTATAGTTATAATAATACTTACAGCCTTACCAAATAAGTCCTTGAATCCTTCCCTATCCCCTTTTGAAAATTTATCTGTAAACATTGGATAAAGTACTGTTGTAATAGAAACAACAAAAACCTGATTTATAATAGAGCTTAATTTACCTGCAAGATCAACTATTACTACACTTCCAGGATCTAAATTGGAAGCAAAATTCTTACCCACCATACGGTTTATTTCTCCGGCAGCAGTACTAATCAATATTGGCACAGCTAAAACAAGCATCCTTTTTACATTATCATCTTTTAGATCAATATAAGGCTTGTACTTATATTCCTTCATAAACGGCCTTTGTACAAGAACTTGTGCTATTGAGCTAACCATTGTAGCAACTATAGCAGCCATAATACCATACTGTCTAAAAACAATTACTCCAATAATTACTACAATGTCTGCTGAAATTCCAGTAAGTGCTGGCTGCAGAAAAACTCCGTAAGATTGAAGATATCCTGTATATAATCCGCTTAAACCTAAAAAAAGTATAGAAGGCATAACAACCTTTGTAAGTTCTACGGTTCTAGTAAAATCCTCACCTTTAAAACCACTAGCAAAAAGCTTTGTTAATTGGGGCGCCATAATTATGCCAAGCCCAACTAAAACAGTGCATATGATTATTACAATATTTACTATATTGTTGAAGAATTTATTTGCCTCTTCTTTATCATCTTTTACATTAGCAAATACAGGTATAAAAGTTGTTACAATTGCTGCAGCCAAAAAGCTAAACAATGAATTAGGTATTGTTGTAGCAATCCTTAAAATATCTGATTCTCTAGTAGCCCCAAATATGGCTGATATAATCATATCCCTAACATAGCCCATTATTTTACTTAAAGTGAGTATAACAGTTATCATTGCGCTATAATGAACAAAACTTTTTGACTTTGATTTAGACATTGATTTCCTCCAAACATAGACCCAAAGCTTAAATATTATTAAATACTTAAGCTTTTATATATATTTTGCAGCCTTTCCTCCATGTTCCCCCAGTTATACTCCTCTTTAACAGCCTTTATTCCATTTTGGCCAAGCTCACTACATAAGTCTGGATTTTCAAGTAATTTAACTATTGCTTTAGCAATCTCTTCAGGGCTTGATGAATCTACAGTTAATCCACTATTATACGCTGTAATAAACCTTTTTACAGAAGGCATCTCACTTCCTATTACTGGTACACCACAACTCATGTATTCAAATTGCTTTATAGGTATATTCTTAGCATAACGAGGGTATGGCAGAAACGCTACCATACCTATTTTAGACTTTCTTATATAATCCTCTACTTCTATATGTGAAACCCTTCCTAAATACTTAATATTATCCTCTAGGCCATTTTGGCTTATATACAGAGATATACTGTTTTGGGTTTCCTCATCATCAAAAGAGCCTACAAAAATCATTTTTATATTCTTTATCTTTTTAGATGCAATATGAATGGCCTTAACAAGATTAATAGCTCCTCTTTCAACTGAAATTCCGCCTTGGTATATTACATCATATTCTTTGCTTAACTCTTTATCTGGTTCTTCTTTAAGCTTGAAGTCAGAGAAATTATATACCACCTCAACATTTTTATTTATTTTAGAAAACCTTTCCTTGTTGTAATCATCAGTAGTTATTATATAATCCATATTTTTTGCTACTTTATCTTCTTTATGCTTTACATAAAAGGCTCCAAAAGGTTTTAAAATGCTAGGTATATTCTTAGACATTGTAACCATTTCAGGATAATACTCATGAACATCGTAAATCAACTTTGCATTAGGAAGCTTCTTTTTTATCTTCATGATTCTAAGTACCAATTCAAAATCATGAAAATGGTACACATCTGCCTTTTCCTCAACTGCTATATCAATTAGTTTATTTAAAAAGTTATATCTCTCTTTAAGAGACTTTCCGCTTTTATATCCCCTTATTTTGATTCCATCTTTGCAGCATATTCCTTCATCATAATGGCCTATAACCACAACATCATCATATATCTTTCTAAGGGACATAGCTTCCTTATAGAATATTCTACTATCTACTGCTGAATGACCCGATGTTAGCATGCATATCTTCATTAGACCTAATCCCCCATAAACATTAATTAGTATGCTAGCATACTAAGTATGCTAGCATACAAGTATACTTGTATGCTAGTTACAAGCAATTATAATTTATAAATTTTTTCTCTGTTATTTACGACATCCTTAGTTGCATTTCTTGTGTCGTATACCACTTTTGCTCTTTCTACTATTTGTTCATAATCATAGCAGCTATGGTTTGTTGTAATTATAACCAAATCTGCATCATCTATTACATCTTCCCAATCAACTGAATAATATATTTTTCCCCTGTATTTTGATTTAGGGCAGTAAGGATCATTTACTAAAACCTCTGCACCATTTTCCTCTAAATGCTCAATTACTTTAAAAGATGGTGATTCCCTATAATCGTCTATATCATTTTTATAAGCTAGGCCTAATAGAAGTACCTTTGAGCCATTCATAGCCTTTTTTCTGCTATTTAATATCTTTATTGCATTATCTACAACAAACTCTGGCATCCTATCATTTATTTCTCCAGATGCTTCTATTAATTTTGTATGATAATCATACTCTTTTGCTTTCCACTCTAAATAAAATGGGTCAAGTGGTATACAGTGTCCCCCTAAGCCTGGTCCTGGGTAAAATGCCATAAAACCATATGGTTTAGTTTTAGCTGCATCAATAACTTCCCATACATCTATTCCCATCCTTTTGCATAGTATTGCCATTTCATTTACTAATCCTATATTTATATTTCTAAATGTATTTTCAAGTATCTTTTCCATCTCTGCAACGGCTGGAGAAGATACTGTATAGACATCACCTGCAAGAACCTCTCTATATAATTCAGCTGCAACCTCTGTACAGTCTTTTGTTACACCTCCAACAACTTTTGGAGTATTCTTTGTTTTATATATCTTATTGCCTGGGTCTACCCTCTCAGGTGAAAAGGCTAAAAAGAAGTCTTCTCCACACTTTAACCCTGTCTCTTCTAAAATAGGCTTTAATACCTCTTCCGTGGTTCCTGGATATGTTGTGCTCTCAAGTACTACAAGCATTCCCTCATGAAGATATTTTGCAACGCTTTTAGTTGAACTTACAACATAAGATATATCAGGCTGCTTATATAAATCAAGTGGTGTAGGAACACAGATTGCAACTGCATCCACTTTTTTTATCATACTATAGTCTATTGTAGCTTGAAGCTTTTTTTGCTTTACAAGATTTGAAAGCTCTTCATCTACAACATCTCCTATGTAATTATGGCCTTGGTTTACTGCATCCACCTTTTCTTCTTGAACATCAAAACCTACAACTGTATATCCAGCCTTTGCCTTCTCTACGGCAAGAGGCAGTCCTACATATCCAAGCCCAACCACTCCTATGACCGCTGATTTGTCCTGTATCTTTTTTATTAATTTTTCTTTATTGTTCATTTTATAGCCTCCTTAAGCTAAATTGCTTTTTTTGACTCTATTTAGATTTTAATAGTTCTCTATAAATGTTTATTGTTTTATTTGCATTTTGCTCCCATGTAAATCTATTTATTACAGTATCTTTTCCTTTTTGCCCTATTTCTTCTCTTTTATCTTTGTTGCTTAACAAATAACCTATAGTATCTGCAACATCTTTTTCATTATGAGGGTTAACTAAAAAGCCATTTTTTCCACTTACTATTGCATCTTCAATTCCTTCTCCTTTAACCCCAATGGTTGGTTTACCGTGAGCCATGGCTTCAATATAAACTACTCCAAAGCCCTCTTCCCAGCTAGGAAGGCAAAATATGTCCGTAGCAGACATATATTTCATTACATCTTCATGGGGAAGCTTTCCTAGGAACAATACATTGTCTTTTAAGTCCAATTCATAAGCAAGATTTTTAAGACTTTCTCTTTCAGGGCCATCTCCTATAATCAAATACTTTATATTAGGATATTTAGTAATTAAAAGTGAAACAGCTTTTATATTTAAGTCGATTCCTTTTGTTTTAACCAGATTAGAAACGCTTAAAATAGTATTTTCGTCACTAAAATCATAATCATGATCCAAACCAAAATCTATTTTTGAACCTATGTTAGCACAATCCTCTAAATCTATTCCATTGTTAATTACAGCAACCCTATCACTAAAGCTTTCAGTATCAACAATATTTTTTAGCTTTGTGCTTACAGTTATTATCTTATTTGATGTTTCTAGTGCCTTAAATAAGTTTTTCTTACATGTTTCACCTTTGTATATTGTGCGCTGAAAATCCTGCCCATGTATTGTTATTATATGAGGAAGTTTATAATGCCTATTTGCTAACATACCAGCAAAACCATCAGGTAAGCCAACATGAGAATGTATTATATCAAACTTCCAATCTTTATATATCTTTTTAATTATATTATTTACTCCAAGATACATAAAATATCCAGAGTAACCAAACATAAGTGATTTTGGAAAATCAATATATCTTGGATAATAAACCTCTACCCCTTCTATTATATCCTTCTTTGGAATATCATCATACTCTCTCCATTTTTGTTTAATATACTTGAGGGGAAATGGTACATAAGGCACTGGTGATACAACTTTAACCTCACACCCCTGATTTATTAAAGCCTTTATATGTTTATGTACAAATATACCATAAACACTCCTTTTCCTTGAAGGATACATATGGGAAATAACCAATATCTTCACACTATCAAGTCCCCCTATTTAAATAAAAAGCATAAAAGTATATTAATCTGCACATTGCTCCTCCGCTACACAACACTCTCTATATGTGGGAACAATACGTCTTATTGCTTCCTTTATTTCTTTTGGTTCTTTATTTACAACATCTTTTAGTCCCTGAATCTGATTAAATAATACATCATAATCTATGTCTGATAAAATTCCTACAAATATCTTTTCATGAGCAGTCTTTTTCAGGCCTTCCTCAGCCATAAGAACTTCTTCATAAAGTTTTTCGCCAGGTCTTAGTCCTGTAAACACAATTTGTATGTCTTTGCCAGGCTCAAATCCAGACAGGCTTATTAAATCCTTTGCTAAATCAACAATTTTAACTGGTTCACCCATATCAAGTATAAATATTTCTCCTCCCTTTGCCATTGCACCAGCCTGAATAACAAGCCTTGCAGCTTCTGGTATTGTCATGAAAAATCTATTTATCTCTGGGTGGGTTACTGTAACAGGTCCCCCATTTTGTATTTGCCTTTTAAATAAAGGTATTACTGAACCATTGCTTCCTAAAACATTTCCAAACCTTACAGCAACAAACTCTGTTTTGCTCCTCTTGTCCATGGATTGTATTATCATTTCGCAAATTCTCTTTGTTGCCCCCATTACATTTGTAGGGTTAACCGCCTTATCCGTGGATATTAAAACAAATCTTTTTGCCATGTATTTATCTGCACATTGAACAACATTTAATGTTCCAAATACATTATTTTTTATAGCCTCTTGAGGATTATCCTCCATGAGTGGAACATGTTTATGTGCTGCTGCATGAAATACAACGTCAGGTCTATACTTATCAAACACTTCCTCCATCCTAGCTCTATCTCTTACAGTTCCAATAAGAACCCTCAAATCTACATCTGGATGGGTAAATTTCAGCTCATTTTGTATGTCATAAGCGTTATTTTCATATACATCAAATATAATCAAAAGTTTGGGTTTAAAGTTTGCAATCTGGCGGCAAAGTTCTGATCCTATTGATCCTCCGCCTCCTGTAACAAGTATTGTTTTATCCTCTAGATAACCTGCTATCTCTCCTATATTAAGTTTTATCTCTTCTCTTCCTAAAAGATCATCAATATCCACATCCCTTATCCTACTTACAGGTGATATACTATCTAGCATATCTGTAACTCCAGGAAGAATGCTTACCTTACACTTAGCTTTCTTGCATATATCTATAATTTCCTTCTTATTGCTTTGGGTTGCTGAAGGCATTGCAATAATTACCTCATCAACTCTTTTTTGCTTTATTACCCTTGAGATTGAGTTTCTATCCCCAAGTACTTGTATCCCGTTTATAAACTTACCTTTTTTATATTTATCATCATCTATTATACCTACCGTATAATAGCCAAGCTCCTTATTCTTTTGCATCTCTTTAATCAGCTTTGCACCAGCTGAGCCTGCTCCTACAATAAGTACATTCCTAAATACATTTTTTTGTCCCTTATTTACAAAGTAGGCCACCCTAAATACCCTAAATGAAAATCTAACTCCTCCAACAGTAAGCATTATGAGCATCCAAGATATAATATATATACTCCTTGGAAGTGGCATCATAAAGATTTTACCATATATATAGCTAAGTACTGTTGCAATAGTTGTAGCACTAGCAATTGACACAAGCTCATTTACGCTAGCATATTTCCAAAGGCTATTATATAATTTGAAGAAATAAAAAGTTACTATATATATAATAGTTATAATAATTGCTGTATTACGGTAATTATCTATATACTGCATGGGTATTCTAGAATACTTTTCGTCAAAAGAAAAACGCAAAAACAAACCAACTATAAAAGAAAGGTTAGTTAGTATAATATCTGATATGACCAATATTGGAACTCTAACTTTGTTAAATTTATTCAAAATATCACCTTTTTTCAAATTAATATATAAACAATGCAAAATATTAATATAAAAATACATTCTTTATATTCTATCAATAATAAAATGGTTTTTCAATATTTGTATCAATGCTGCAGAAATATCTATTTAAGATTTTGAATCCATGACCAACTTTTCTTTGTTATTTCATCCTCTGGATTTAATTCATATGCTTTTTTTATATAGTGTATTGCCTTGTCAACAAGCCCTAATTGATAATAGGTAAACCCAAGATTACACATACAACCAACATCTGAATCTTTCATTTTAAGAGCCTTCTCGAAGCTTTCAGCAGCCTTTTTATATTCCCCATCATAAAAGTAACATAATCCAAGTTCATTATCTATTTCAGGGGAACTTTCTCCCTTCTTTATAAGCTCTTCTAAAATAAGTTTAGTTTTTGCATAATTCCCTAACTTTCTATAGCCTAAGGCTGTATAATATGATGCCTCATTAAAATCTTTATATCTTTGTGTTAGTGGTATAAGTATTTTAAGCCCTTCCTCTGCTTTTCCCTCTATAACATATGACTTCCCTTTTTCAAAAGCTATTATATCATTTACATTTGACAAAAGATCTGAAATACTTTTCTTTAAATCCCCATCTTCATTAAACCTGTATGCCTTCTCCAATTCATCTTTAGCGGATTCATAATCTTCCTTTTCTAAATAATAAAAGCCAAGTTCATAATGTACCTTATCATATCTAGGAAAGTCTTCTGATAGCTTTAAAAACTCATAATATGATAATTCATAATACATTTTACCATATTGTTTTTGGCTTTTGCTTGCGCTCTCCGCCCCTTTTTCAGTAGAAATCTGCTTTAGAGTATAAGCAATATTATACCTAATAACATCATGATGTTTGTCCGAAATTTCTTTGAGAGCCCTTAAATATATAAGAGAGTTTAGATACTCTTTATTTTTTGTAAATTCTGAAGCCTTATTTAATAAAAAGGCGTCTATCTCTTTAGTAAGTTTTTTAATTATTTCAATGTATTTATTATTATACTTAAAATGATTATTACACCCAATTAAATAAACCATAGAATCTACTAAATCATATAAAGGTATATCCTCTGAAAATTTATCGCTTTCTATTCCTTTAATAAGATAATCAGATTTAATTGGAATAGGAATATCTTCATTTAAAGTTATTTCATTATTAATGTGTACATCTTTCTTTAATTCAAGAAACACAACATCACTTAATTCCTTCTCAAGTGCTTCGTTTAACCAATTCAAAAGTTCAGAATATCTATCTTTATTAATTTCCATACCAATGACTCCTTAACACAATAATTAATAAACTACGAAACTATCCTCACTAAAATAAAGTAATTCTAAAACTAATATTTCTAATTGATACTTATTATACACTTTTATTATTATATCATTAAAAAAGCTCCTAATGGAAAAAACATTAGGGCCTTTTTGTATTAATATTAAAATTTCTTAACTATTTTTTGATTATGTAATTATAAGTATGTGCATTTTTTCCACTTTTAATCACAAACTAAAATAAATAAAAGTAATTTATGTTTTTATTATTGCATTTTAAAATATATTACTTTATAATGGAATTGTTTTGAAAGTTAATAATTAGAAAGCCTGGAATCGCTCTGCAAAAGCCTGAAACTTTATGCAACGAAGTTTCGGGCTTTTTATATTAAAATATTGAAAGAAGGTGCTAATTAAGGTGTATAAACTTGATCAAACCCAAACTCCATTATTTGATGCATTAATGGAATATGTTGATAGAGACACAATACCATTCCATGTACCTGGTCACAAAAAAGGGGATGGCTGTGATGATAAATTTAAAAATTTTGTAGGCAAAAATGTGCTTTCAATTGATGTAACAGTATTTAAGTTAGTTGATAGTCTGCATCACCCAACTGGTGTAATAAAACAGGCTCAAGAGCTAGCTGCAGATGCTTATGGTTCAGATAAGGCCTTTTTCTCTATTAATGGTACTTCAGGTGCCATACAAGCAATGATTCTAAGTGTTGTATCAAGAGGCGATAAAATAATAATACCTAGAAATGTTCACAAATCTGTTACTGCAGGTATTATATTAAGTGGTGCTTGCCCCGTATATATGCAGCCTGAAATAGATAGAACCATAGGTGTGGCTTTAGGAGTTACCCCTGAGACTGTGGAAGATACTTTAAGGAAAAACCCTGATGCAAAGGCAGTCCTTATAATAAATCCAACTTATTATGGTGTTGCAGCTGATATTAAAAAAATAGCTGATATCGTACATTCGTATGATATTCCCCTTATAGTAGATGAAGCTCACGGACCTCACCTTAGTTTTAATGATAGACTACCAATTTCGGCATTAGACGCAGGGGCTGATATGTGTGCTCAAAGTACTCATAAGATAATAGGCTCCTTAACTCAAAGCTCTCTTCTTCATGTTAAAGGTCCTAGGATTGATGTAAATAGGGTGCAGCAGGTTATGAACTTAATACAGACTACAAGCCCTTCATATATATTGATGGCATCCCTTGATGTTGCAAGGATGCAAATAGCAACAAAAGGAAAAAGATTGTTAGATAAGGCAATTGATCTTGCACAATATGCTCGAAAAGGGATAAACAATATACCTGGGCTTTATTGTTTTGGTGAAGAAGTGCTGTCTAAGAAAGGCGCTTATGGATTCGATCCAACTAAGCTTACTATTTGCTGCAGAGACATGGGAATAACAGGTTTTGAACTTGATAGAATTCTTAGCGAAGAATATCATATACAATTTGAAATGTCAGACCTATATAATGCTCTTGCAGTAGGTTCTTTTGGAGATAGTAAAGAGAAAATGGATATACTTCTTTCTGCTCTTACAGATATAAGCCATAAATATTCTAAACCTAACATCAAAAAAAGTGATGTGCTTGAAATTCCAGCAACCCCTGAGCAAGTTATGACACCAAGCGAGGCTTTTAATAGTCAGGCAGTATCTACAGCTTTAAAAGATAGTATTGGCAAAATTAGCGGTGAGTTTTTACTTGCATACCCACCAGGCATACCTGTATTGTGCCCTGGTGAAAAGGTAACTCACGATATAATTGATTATGTTGAAGAAATGAAAAATGCAGGGCTTTATGTACAAGGCACAGAGGATCCAGACGTTGAATATATAAAGGTACTAGAAAATACCGAGTCACAAAAATTAGACGTAACTGCATAAATTAAAAAGGCGGGATATTAAAAAATATTCCGCCTTTTTAATTTCTAATCTTGTTATATTCCTCTTGTATTCTTTCATCCTCTTTAGAAATATAATACTGGGTATATTGATTCGTAGAGTAATTTATAACCTCTCCATAATAGCTTAATAAATTCATTGCAAAAGATAGTAGATCATAAAGTTTTGTAGCAGATATTTGAAACTTGGTGTCAAGTTTTAATTTGGTTAGTCTTTTTATTTTTTTCGTCTCTCTTTTAACGGCATCATAATAATCTGCACCAGCATTTAATTTCTTAACCTGCTCAAAATTTTTTACCAATATATCTCTATATAGATCTAATAATTCTTCTATTATTTCCTTTGAACATATAGCATTATTATTCTTATATCCTTTTATTCTGTTGTCAAAATGCTTTAAAGCATCATTGGTTTCTACTCTTGTGTTAAAGTATGTTTCGAATACATCTTTTACATTTTGTGCTTCTTTAACTTCTTTATTTATGTAAATATAATCTAAAACCCTATAAGCATCGTTGTAATCTTCCTCATCTCTTTTCATCTCTGCATCAGATTTTATTGCCTTTCCAATATCAACAATCTCATACCCAAAGAAAATAGAGCTGTAATAAAAGAATTTGTTCAATTCTCTTAATAAAAACTTATCGGTTACCGCTTCGAAATTATCATCTACAATAAGCCTGCCACACATATCATTTTTAGGGATGCCTAAAAATGTACTATAGTAAACTATACAATAATACATTCTGTTTTCATACATAATCGGCTCAGATATCTTTGCAGTTTCGCTTTTAGAGGTATACTTTTTTGCAATATGCCTATATTCGTTAGTTATGCTTTTGTAATACGTCAAAACAATCCCCCCTATATTATTTATTAATATAATTTACTTAAACGAAAGCATTCTAAGTTTAAATAGCCTTGATCTTCTCGTAGATCCATTTAGAAATCTAAACAGTATTCCCCTATATACCATCATAAATAGCACCACAAAAAGTCCCAATAGAAACTTTATTATACCTACAGCGCTAAACTTCATGCTCAGGCTAAAGCTTAAGCCTATATTACCACCAAACAGATAATATATTGCTAGGTTAAACAGTAAATTAGGTACCGCCCACTCTATAAAGTTTTCCTTCATAAAATTAAATGATGCTGGAAATACTCCTGTCTCAGAATTATTTGTCTGATAAATCATCTCAGGCAATGGATTTAATAATATAACCACTAGAATTAAAACTGCTGTATTTATAATATTTCCATATGGTGTTTTGATTATTACATCAGCAATAAGCCCATATAATAAAGATGCAATCCATATATAAAATGTAATATTCATTACCCTGCCAAGATAAGGTGTAAAGCTGTTTTTAAAATCATTTGTATCTGCAATTCTATTATTTATAATGTTTTCTATCAGGTATAGATAGGAACTTGTGCATGCTGCCGCTATAATTGCAAGTACTAATCCACCCAAAAAAGGAAGTTTAGAAAGAAGTATTCCCCCTAAAGCCAAAATAACAGAATATATAACAAGTGCAAACATAACTGGCCAGTTCTTTATTGAAAACTTTAATGCTCTTTTTGCTGTATCGATGTAGTATTTAGTCATAAGTTTAAAAAGTTCCATTTGCTATCTCTCCTCAACAAATAATGTACAAACATTCTGTCTATATTTGTTATAATTTTAATTACTAATGCTGTTACTATTACACATTTTTTATTATATCACTAATCCAAAACTAATATCTTTAGAATATTAAAGTTTGCTATATATTAAGTAATTGTTCTAGCTACAATGCTTCCAAGAGCTATTGAAAAAAGTTTGGTTTCATGGTTATCTCCCCTTGATACAAGAACAATTGGGTACCTAGCCCCCATTATTATACCTGCAGATTTTGCACCTCCAAAGTATGTTAAAGATTTTCCAAGGATATTGCCTGCTTCTATATTTGGAACAAGCAATATGTCTGCATCTCCTGCAACATCGCCATGAACATTTTTATTATTTGCAGATTTTTTATTTATAGCAATATCTAAAGATAATGGGCCATCTATTATACATCCACTTATCTGTCCTCTTTGGTTCATTTTGGTTAGCAGGGCGGCATCTATTGTAGACTGCATATGAGTATTAACTACTTCCACTGCACAAAGGGGTGCAACCTTTGGGCATTCAATCCCTAAAATAGATGTGAGCTTAACTGCATTTTGTATAATATCAATCTTTTGTTTTAGATCCGGGTACATTACCATGCCGCCATCAGTTAAAAAAAGCAATTTGTCATAAGAAGCCATGCTATATACCATAACATGGCTTAATAATCTACTTTTAAATAAACCTTTATCTTTATCAAGAACCGCTTTTAAAACACTGGATGTTTTTATATTTCCCTTCATAAGTATATCTGCCCCACCTGATGATACAATTTCTACTGCAGTGTTTGCACACCCATATTCTTCCTTTTTGTCGACAATTTCGAATTTAGATATGTCAAGGCTGCAGCAGGCAGCAGTCTCCTTTATTTTGCTTTTGTCTCCTATTAGTATACCATCTGCAAGTCCCATACACATTGCATTATTAATTGATAGCAGTACATCCGTATTCTCCGCACCTGCAACTGCTATTGTCCTTTTTTCACTTTTTAATGCATCTTCAATTAGTTCATGAAAATTATTTATCATTTTCCACCTCACTAGAAGATTTATAAAGGGTTGGCATCCATATAAATATTTACTTTTTTACTATGCTCATAGATACTAAATTTTTATAGCATCCGTCCTTATACAGCCTTTCAAATAGCATTCCTTCCTTTTCATAACCAGCCTTTTCAAAACATTTTATGGCTCTTTCATTGTCTTCTATTATATTTGAGTAAATTGTATGAAGATTGATTTCATATAGCCCATATTCTGTAAGGGTTTTTAGAGCATCAAATCCATATCCCCTTCCCCAACAGTTTTTGGCATATATTGTAACACTTATTTCAGCAATACTGCTTACAAAATCTATATTATAAAGAGAGCATATACCAATAGGCACATCATCTTCTATCTGTATTAATAAATTTATGCTGGATTTATCAGAGTATACGCCTAATAGGCCATTTTTTATAAATAACTGCCTATTAGGAAATACAGTAGGAATAAACTTACATACTTCTTCATCACTTGCCCAACCTTTAAGTATATATTCATCGTCTTTATCTATAACCCTTAAATCTACGTATTGACCCTTTATCATGCTATGTCGCCTCCATCTGTCATCTCCTCATATTCACACTTTAGAATTCCCATTATGTATATATCGTGATATTTACCTCTTCTGTAAACACCTTCTCTTATAATGCCTTCAACCTTCAATCCACACCTTTTGTAGCATTTTATTGCCTTTTTATTAAAATCAAATACATAAGACTCAAGCCTATTTAGGTTTAGCTTATTAAATGCATAATCCATAATAATATGCAGAGCCTCTGTACCATATCCCTTACCTATGAATTCCTGTTCCCCTATATATAAAAAGCAATTTGCCTTTTTATTTATAAAGTCCACTTCGGTTAATACACATCTTCCAACTATTCTTTTTGAACTTTTATCAGCTATGCATAAGTCAATGGTTCTTTCATCAGTCCTATATTTTTCTACTTCGCTGCACAGCTCATCCTTATTTAAAAAAGCTACCCTAAAATCAAATAATTCTTTTAGTTCATAATCTGAAGACCACTGAAAAATAGTTGGTATGTCTTCATTTTCAACAGGCCTGACTACTATCCTATCTCCAATAAGCAAAATACCTCTCCCCTTCCTTAATATGGCACATTCTTCATCTTACAAATATTATAACACAGGCAAATAAATTTACATAAAAATAAAGGAGGTATTTTATAATATTTCTATAAAATACCTCTTGTAATATTTTAATATATTTATTTACTATTAAAAAAGTCTACAATTGATTGAACTATTACATCTGCAAGCTGTTCTTGGAATTCATCCTGCATCATTTTATCATATTCTGCTTTATTTGATATAAAACCAACCTCTGCAAGAACTGATGGCATAGTTGTATTTTTTGTTACATAAAGGTCACCATCTTTAGGTCCTCTATTTTTCAAGCCTAGTCCTGATATTCCACTACTTATAGAAGTTGCAAGCTGTTTGCTGTCTGATACCACTTGGCTCTTTTTATCAGGATCAACAAGTGGTCTTACGCTGCTATACCAAGCTTCAGTACCACCAACACTTGAATCGGCAACTGAATTATAATGTATACTTAAAAATAAATCAGCATTGGCATCATTAGCAATTTTAGTCCTATCGGAAAGTTCTACAAAACTATCATCATACCTTGTCATTATTACGGTATAGCCTTGGCTTACAAGCTTATTATATATAATTGTAGATGTGGCTAAGGTAAGATCTTTTTCCCACTTTCCGCTTTCTGGTGTTCTTGTGCCTACTGCTGATCCACCGTGCCCCGGGTCTATTACAATTATTTTGTTCTGCTTAACATATAGATTTACTTCCTTATACTTGCCTCCGTAAGTCGCCATAATTTTTACGTTTCCATCGCCCACTCCAGTTACTATGCCATCTTGTGTTACAGTGGCAATTGATTCATCACTTGAAGCATAGGTTATAGTTGGCTTTTCAGCATCTTTAGGTATCATAACTGCATTAGCAGATGCTTTAGCAGTTTCACCAGATAATATGGAACCACGTGATAATGATAGGCTAATGTCCACAAATATTGGTGGAGTGATTCCCTTTACAACATTATCTGGCAGCACCTTTTCTCCGCCTAATATATAAACATTTCTAATCTTATCAAGATTCATGTCTATATATTCCTTAGCACTCTTTGTTGGCTCTTTACTAGCAAGTATTATTGGGGATTGAGTCATTGCAGCTAATGCAGAACCTGATAGGGCATCAGGGAAATCTAATCCTGTGGCAATATATACATCCTGCATATTAAAGTCCCCGCTAAATTTCTTTAGCACGGCTATATTAGTTTCAAATCTATTGCTGCCTTCTATCCGGGTTGGATTTTTTAGTTTATTCATAACAGAATCTTCTATAGCTTTTTTGCCGCCTATTACATAGGAAGATGTAACAGAATCTCTATTGGCATATTTTCTAATATCCTCTGTCATAGATTTTGACCCTGTAAGCAGTATTGGTATTCCATTACTTGCAGCCCATGGAGCGATAGATAAAGCATCTGCAAAATCTGTTCCTGTTGCAATTACAACTTTATCTGCTTGTCCAACCTCTTCAGCGACCTTAAGGCTAGTTTCATACCTATCATTTCCTGAGAGCCTTATACATTCTATGCCCCTATTTTTTAAAGTATTAACTATTCCGCTTGATACTGCCTTTTCTCCTCCAATTATGTATACTGTACTTGGTGACAGTCTTTCTAATTCTTTATCAACAATTGGATTTAATTTATCTTGAGCCGTAAGCAAAATTGGTGCGTTCAACTTCTTAGCAAGAGGTGTAGCGCTAAGTGCATCTGGATAGTCTAAACCTGTAGCCATTATTACATAATCTGAACCATCCTTCCATCCCGTCTTAGATATGTTGACAGAAGTTTCATATCTATCCTTGCCCGATAACCGCCCACCATCGACCATGGTTTGGGCATATGCAGCCGTAGTAGATATGCAGATTGTTGCAATAAATATTAGTGCAGTTTTTATAAATAAATCTCTTTTTATCATTGCGTCCTCCTCCCACATTCTATAAATTATATCTCATATTATAGCATAATATTTAATATTATAAACTAAAAGTATAAATTATTACATACTTTTTATCTCGACAACTGTAACTCCAATGCCACCTTCTCCATACTTACCTGCTCTATATGATTTTACATGGGCACTGCTTTTTAGCATATCCATAACCCCTTGCCTTAAAACTCCAGTACCTTTGCCATGTATTATGGTTACTTCATTTAGATGGGATAGGTATGCATCATCTAAATATTTATCAACATTAATCAATGCTTCGTCAAGGGTTTGCCCTCTAAGATCAATAGATGTGGCAGTTGTTTTAGATTTATTTCTAACCAATACTGCAGATGATTTTAATGCTCTTTTGTTTGGTGCATCACTGCATCTCGACAGGTTAGATATATGGACATTCATTTTCATAATGCCCACTTGTACCATAACCTCTCCCTTATCATCGGGTAAAGATAGAATGCTCCCTTTTTGGTTCAACGTGGATATAAAAACAGTATCCCCTAATTTAATATTCTTTATAGGCATTAGCCTATCTTTGGGTATAATTGACTCTGCAATATTGTTAATAGAGCCTTCCGCATCATCGAGCTTTAACTTTAGTTTTTTTCTTGCTTCTTCTATTTGCCTATTTCTCTCTGCTGCAGTATCATGCTCCTCAGCCTTCTTTATCTGATTTACAAGGTCATCTGCATCATTTTTAGCATCTAGAATAATGGTCTTTGCCTTTTTTCTTGCCTCGTTTAATACTGCATCTCTTTCTTTATCAAGCTTAAACTTTCTATTCTCGTACTCCTCTTTAAGCTTTTTAACCTCTGTTTTTAACCTTTCTGCCTCTTCTCTTTCGCTTTCAGCTAAAATTCTATTTTTCTGAAGGTCAGTTATAATATTTTCAAATTCTAAGTCTTCTTCTGATATTAGTCCTCTTGCTTTGTTTATTATATAATCATCAAGCCCAAGCCTTTTTGAAATTTCAAATGCATTAGACTTACCAGGTACACCTATTAAAAGTTTATATGTTGGCCTTAGAGTTTCAACATCAAATTCAACGGATGCATTTACTATACCAGGTCTTTGCATTGCAAATGCTTTTAGCTCACTGTAGTGAGTAGTTGCAACCACGGTTGCCCCTCTTTGATATAAGTCATCTAGTATTGCCATGGCAAGTGCCGCACCTTCTGTAGGATCCGTCCCAGCTCCAAGCTCATCAAATAAAACCAAAGACCTATCCGTGGCATGCCCAATTATGCTTACTATGTTTGTCATATGAGATGAAAATGTGGATAGGCTCTGTTCTATGCTTTGTTCATCTCCAATGTCTGCATAAACGCTATTAAATACTGATACAGAGGAGTTATCACTAGCAGGTATCTGAAGACCAGCCATTGCCATTAAGGTTATTATACCTAATGTTTTTAGTGTAACGGTTTTTCCTCCCGTATTAGGGCCTGTTATTACAACTATATTGTATTCACTTCCAATTACAATATCATTTGCCACAACTTTTTTAGGATCTATTAAAGGATGTCTTGCTTTCTTTAAATTAATATAGCCCTTGTCATTTATTGTAGGCGGCATACAGTTCATTTGTATTGCAAGCTTTGCCTTTGCAAAAATAAAATCAAGCTCAGATAATATATCGCAATTTGCACCAATTGCATCTATATTATCTTCAACCTTTCCAGTGAGCTCAGATAATATTTTCTCTATTTCAGCCTTTTCTTTGGATTTTAATTCCTTTATGTCATTGTTCATTTCAACCACTGCCATTGGCTCTATAAAGAGTGTGGAACCACTTGCAGATTGATCATGAACAAGTCCAGGCATATTTGCCCTATATTCAGACTTTACTGGTACGACAAACCTATCCCCTCTAACAGTGATTATTTGATCCTGGAGGGCTTTTGAATGTTGGGATGATCTTATTATGCTGTTTAATTTATCTCTAATAGAGTTATTTTTGTCTCTTATTTGTCTCCTTATATTATAAAGAGTTGTACTTGCCCTATCAGATATTTCATCTTCACTTACAATTGCATTATATATATCATCTTCAATTGCTTTAAGTGAATATAGTCCCCCCACTAAATCATATATAATAGGATAGTCTTCCCCTTCATCGTCTTTTAAGTAGCCTTTAAGCCGTCTTGCACATCTTAATAGGTCAGCAGTTTTAAGAAGATCATGGGGATCCATTATAGAACTTATTTCAGCCTTTCTAAGTCCTGTTCTTATATCGCTTAGCCCCTCTAATGGCACGCTTCCTTTTCTAAGTACAATTTTAACTGCCTCATCAGTTTCCTGCTGCATTATTTTAACCTCATTAACACTATTAGATGGCTTAAGCTCTTTTGCTATTTCTCTGCCCATACTTGACACAGTATTTTCACATAACATGTCTATTATTTTATTATATTCTAAAACCCTATAGGCCTTTTCATTCATCTTTTCCACCTCTTTATTGCTTTGCATTACATTACACCCCTATAATAATGACCTTTTGTATATCCTCTTTTTTTAATATATTCTATAGTATCTTTAGTCTCTTCAGATATAGCCTCTTGCCTTGACTTTTCTAATACTTCCTTAACTGCTTTTACAATTCTAAGGGCATCTTTCTCTTCCTCGTCTAATATATTTATCCTAAGTATGTTTATACCGCTTTTTATCATATCAGGTATATCCTCTATCATCGACAAAATCTGTGAGTTATATATGTGACTTCTACAGTATATGTCTGTTTTTATTGGAAATGTCATACCCATTCTATCTGTGATTGAGTATTCTTTATGTGCACATCCACCCTTGCAATCATTAACAATACTTCCAGGACAATGTTCACTTACCATCATTTCTATTCTACCATAACAGATTGCTTCAACATCTTCTATATATTTAGCCATAGTTTTTATCTCTTTTATAGATAGTTCAGGAGATATGGATATAAAGTCGGCACCCATTTGGCTAAAAGCATTGCAGCTTATTATATTAAATATATTGAGAGAAAAGCCAGCAGAAAAAGGTATATTCTTATCCATACAATATTTTACCGTGCCTAAATTCTCCGCACATATTCCATCTCCCCCTAGATTCATAAATTCATCTATTTCAGATTTTATATTTGGAAATTCATTTCTTATTATTCTTGGGCTTGCCATATATATCTTTTTACCTCTGCTTTTGCAAATATCTATAGTATTTTTATAGTCCATATCATGCCTTAATAATTTATCTCCCCCAAAAATTATTATATCCGCTCCTCCATCTAATGAAGGGGCAACCAATTTTGAATCCTTAACATTTACGCTTATGCTTACTTTTTTATTATTATATAGTTTTTCTTTATTTAATACCTTTCGGGAATTTTGCTCAACTTCTGCCACAGATATACTAGGCACCTCAAATTTATCAATTCGTTTTGAAATAAGCTTATCCACTGCCTCTCTTCTCATTGAATTTATTACACTAATAGGCATGGATAACCCATCATCAATCTCCATATCTATAGAGTTTAAATAAAAAGGTGTTCCTCCAAGTTTAGACAGATGTTCCTTTAATTTTGTTCCAGTAATAGAAACTTTAATTGCATCCTCTAGTACGGGTCCCTCTATAAAAACCTCATTTCCATCTCCATCTGAGGCTTTTAGGCTTGCATTTATTCCTCTTTTTAAGGCTATGCTAAAGTTTACTGCTATGGTTTTTTTAGATTCTAAGGATTTGTACGTATTTTGAAGCCTTGTATTTAATTCTATATCAAAGTTTTTGTATACTTTGTCTTGAGCCTTACCATCTTTGTAATATATATCTACAATGTTTCCCTTATAGGCTTTATCCACTCTTTTGTTCTTAATATATATATCTTCTATAATATATCCTGTATTTTTATCTTTTCCCGTCCATACCTCTATTCCATCACCTATGGATAAGTCATCTTCTAATTTTATTTTAAGTCTTTTATTTTTAATATCTACGTTTTGTATTTTACCTAAATAGTATCCAATATTCTTAGGACTATCTATAGATATCATTTCACTTCTGCCTTTTCCTAATAAATGTCCTGTAGTAAATCCTCCCCTATTAAATACCTTAGTTAAATCCTTTTTATCATTTTCATGGAGCTTTACCTCTCCTGTTTCAATGAAGCTATCAATTGCTCTCCTATATACTGATACAACTTCCGCTACATACTCACTTTTTTTCATTCTTCCTTCAATCTTTAGTGACTTTACTCCAGAATTTAAAAGGTCTGGTATATTATCTAGAGTCCATAGATCCTTAGGGCTGAGGACAAACCCACTAACTAGTTTTTCATCTTCTGCATTTAAATTATATTTCATTCTGCAAGGCTGTGCGCATCTCCCTCTATTTCCGCTTCTTCCGCCTATAATGCTGCTCATAAGGCATTGCCCCGAATAACATATACATAATGCTCCATGGCAAAACACTTCTATCTCTGCTTTTGTATTATTACTAATCTCCTTTATTTCTCTTATGGACAACTCTCTTGAAAGTACCACTCTTTTAATCCCAAGTTCATACAATAGATTAACTGCTTCAGTATTGTGGGTCGTCATCTGGGTACTTCCATGTATCTCAAAGTTTGGTATTATACTTTTTACAAGCTTTACTACCCCCATATCCTGTACTATTAGCGCATCCACCCCTATATTATAAAGAAATGCCACAGTTTTGGGTATATTTATTATTTCTTCATCCTTTACCAATATATTTAATGTAACGTAAACCTTGACCCCTTTTAAATGACAATATCTAACCGCGTCTTTTAGCTCTTCATCAGAAAAGTTTCCTGCATACTGTCTAGCACTAAAGTCCCTTCCCCCCAAATAAACTGCATCCGCCCCATTTTCAACCCCAGCCACCAAAGCTTCCATACTCCCCGCCGGAGCCAACAATTCTATATCTTGTTTATTCATAATAATCAATCACCCTTAACAATTTTAAAAAACATCAATTATAATATAACCTACTTTATATTTGTTATTATTCTTTACTCAGACTATGTTTTAAGTAAAATGCTGGCTTTAATAAAATGCTAACGTCAGGATATGTTGATTGATTTACTGGAGCAGCGAAAGTCAATCAAATCAACATATCCGGTCTAAAAACGTACAGTTACTTAAAAAGTAAATAGGCTGTCGTAAGACCGCCTATTATCTAGCTCCATTATCATAGCTTGATTTAAACTCATCAAACTCTTTTTTTACTTTTACTAAATCTATTTGATTCTGTAAAAGCTGATTTTGTAAATCTATTAGCTTATATTTAGATTCTGAAAGCTCTATTTTGACTTTTTCAAGTTCTTTTTGCTTGTTATCTTTCTCTCTTTTTAAAAGATCATATTCTCTGCGAAATTTTGCAAGCTCTTCGCTTTTTTTAATATAATCATTGTATAAATTCTCATATTGTTCTTTTATGCTTTTGATTTCTAGGGTAGTCTTTTTTGCATCGCCGAAGTTGGAGTTCATTTCCTCATTTAGCTTTTTGTTTTCATACTCAATATCATTATATTTATCTGTTAATTCATTTAACTTATTAATATAATCCTGTTCCCTTGCCTCTATCTCTTTTAACTTATCCTTCTCAATAAAAAGTTCATTGGTTATATTTAGTGCAGCTAAAACAGATGCAAATGTTTGGTTCAACTTATTATTTTTAGCAGTAATATCCTTAATCCTATCATCAACATAAGAGGCAATTTCAAGCATTTTCTCTTGGCTTTCCTCTCCCGCTATTATATAATCTGCTCCATTTATTTTTACAGTAATCTTTTTTCTATCCATAGTTTGCACCCTCTCATGTTTCTCTCATTATTAGTATTCTTTACAAAAAGGCTTTTTCCTCCTAAGTTCAACTAAATTTACTAATCTATATTTATATTATACAAAAAAAAACTGCATAATGCTTGTATTTAATAAATACAAAGCATTATGCAGTCAAATAAAATCTAAAGCCTTAACTTTCCTCCAAGTTTTGTTTCTATCTCTTTTACTATTGATTCATGAACACGGCTTACTTCTTCATCTTTTAGAGTTCTATCTTTTGATCTATAAACCAATGAGTAGGCAACGCTTTTTTGTCCCTCTGGTACTTGTTCCCCTGTATACACATCAAATAACTTAACCTTTTCTATTAAATTCCCGCCTAGTTTTCTTATAATGCCCTCAATCTCTGATACCATGGTATCCTTTGATACAAAGAGTGCCATATCCCTTTCAATGGCTGGATATTTAGGAAGCTGCTTAAATTCTTTATTAAGATCAGAATTAGATACTACATCATCAAAGTCTACTTCACATAAAATTACTTTAGATGGTAAATCGTATTTTTCGATTACAGTAGGATGCACCTGACCAATAACTCCTACTTCCTTATTCTTTATTAAAATCTTTGCTGCAATTCCAGGGTGAAATGTTTTATTATCTTTTTCTCTTTCAAATACATATTTTCTAATTCCTAAATTATTAAATAAAAGCTCTATAACTCCTTTAACATCAAAGAAGTCTAAATCCCCATACATTCCAATTGAAAGCATATTTTTTTCTATTGGCTGCTTATCTTTATCGCCTTGTGGTAAATATACCTTACCAATTTCAAATATTTTTGCTTCCTCAACCTTTCTACTATAATTAGTAGCTAGAACATTTAATGTACTAGAAATCATGGTAGTCCTCATTATGCTCATATCCTCACCAAGAGGATTTAGTATGGTAACTGCATTTCTAATGCTGCTGCCAATCGGTACACCAATTAAGTCGAAATCTTTTTTACCCATAAATGAATAGGTTATGGCTTCACAAAGACCTGCTCCTACAAGTATGTCTTTAGTCCTATCTTCTATTACCTGATTTATATTTTTTCCACCTTGAGTTGTCTCGCCATAAATCATTGTTGATTTAATATTGCTATACCCATATATTCTTGCTATCTCTTCTGCAATATCAACCTCTAGTTCCAAATCTCCCCTAAATGTTGGAATTAGCGCCTTTAGGCCATTGTCATCATAAACGTCTACATAAAGTCTTTTGAGTATATCTACCATGGTAGAATAATCAATGTCTGTGCCTAAAAACTTATTTATATGCTCCACGTCT
The DNA here is from genome assembly GCA_002426575.1 of Clostridiaceae bacterium UBA5444. Taxonomy (GTDB): domain Bacteria; phylum Bacillota; class Clostridia; order Clostridiales; family Oxobacteraceae; genus UBA5444. The sequence continues at coordinate 55,155 of DIRE01000043.1, forward strand.
ATATCTATTGTCCAGGGCTTAAGTTCCTTAACATATCTATCTAAAGTCCCTTTAACAACCTCACCATCACATAATTCTGCCATAAGGCATGCTGCCCTATCTAGTGCATCTATTACACTATTAGGGTCAAGTCCCTTTTCAAACCTTGAAGATGCTTCAGTCCTTAATCCTATCTTTTTGGAAGCAATCCTAACTGCGGTTCCATTAAAGTTAGCTGATTCTAATAATACTGTATTAGTATCATCGCTAACCTCAGAATCTTCTCCCCCCATAACACCTGCAACCACTAATGCCTTTTTACTATCTGCAATTACAAGTGTGGAGGTGTCTAATACTCTTTCCTTATCATCAAGAGTTGTAAGTTTTTCTCCTTCTTTTGCTCTTCTTACTATTATCTTATTTCCTTCTATCTTTTTATAATCAAATGCATGAAGAGGCTGGCCATATTCGAGCATAACATAATTTGTTATATCAACCACGTTATTTATAGGCCTAACACCTGCCTCTAGCAGCCTATCTTTCATCCATTCAGGTGAGTCTTTAATCTTTATATTCTTAACAACTCTTGCTGCATATCTGCTGCAAAGGTCCTCATCCTCTATTGATACATCGATATAATCTTTTATATCTTCATTATTTTCCTTAACAATTGGTTTTTCTACATTAAGCTTTCTATTAAATGTTGCAGCAGCCTCTCTTGCCATTCCAATCATGCTTAAGCAATCAGGCCTATTAGATGTAATCTCAAAGTCTACTACAGCACTTTCTATTCCTAATACCTTTTTTATATCTTCTCCAATTGGAGTATCCTGTGGAAGTATTAATATACCGTGAACATCGTCTTTTGAGCTTATGCCAAGTTCAAGGGATGAGCACATCATACCATTTGATGCCACACCCCTTAGTTTTCCCCTTCTTATTTTAACTCCTCCAGGAAGGGTTGAACCATGAAGAGCTACAGGGACAGTATCCCCTTCTTTCATATTATCTGCTCCAGTTACTATTTGTATTGTTTCATTCCCAACATCCACTTGACATATAACTAATTTTTCAGCATCAGGGTGTTTTTCTATGCTAATTACTCTGCCTGCTACTACATTTTTTATCTCTTTTCCAGCCTCTATTACTTCTTCAACATTAGAACCTGACATTGTCAGTTTATCAGCAAAAACATTTGGGTCTATATCATCTACTTTTACATAATCATTTATCCATTTCAGTGGTACAAGCATTTGTTTCCCTCCTTTATAAAGTTAAAATTGTTTCAAAAATCTAACGTCATTTTCATAAAACAATCTTATATCATTAATTCCGTATTTTATAAGGGCAATCCTATCAAGGCCTACCCCAAAAGCAAATCCGCTATATTCCTTCGGGTCTATCCCGCAGTTTTCCAGCACCTTTACATGAACCATACCACATCCTAATATTTCTATCCATCCAGTACCTTTACATACGGGGCATCCCTTTCCCTTACATATAGAACAGCTCACATCAACCTCTGCACTTGGTTCCGTAAAATTAAAATGATGTGGTCTAAACTTTGTATTTGTATCTTCTCCAAAAAGTCTTTTAGCAAATATATCAAGAGTTCCCTTTAAATCTCCCATTGTTATTCCTTTATCCACAACAAGGCCCTCTATTTGATTAAATACAGGTGAGTGGGATGCATCAGGTGTATCTGATCTGTATACTCTTCCTGGTACAAGTATCCTAATAGGAGGTTTATTCTTCTCCATATACCTAGCCTGCATTGGGGATGTGTGCGTCCTAAGTACAACTTCATCATTTATATAAAAAGTATCTTGAACATCTCTTGCAGGATGGTTTTTAGGTATATTCATCATTTCAAAGTTGTAATGATCTAATTCCACCTCTGGTCCTTCAACTATCTTAAACCCAAGCCCAGTGAATATATCCTTAACCTCATCTAATACAGATGTTAAAGGATGTTTACTTCCTCTTTCCACTGCCCTGCCAGGCATTGATATATCAACCGTCTCGCTTTTTATCTTAAGTTCCTTTTCCTTCTCTTTTAAACTTTCTAAAGCACTTGAAAGATTATCTTCAATACTTGCCCTTATTTCATTTCCAAGCTTTCCTACAATAGGCCTCTCCACGCTTGATAGCTTTCCCATTCCTCTAAGTACTGAGGTAAGACTCCCCTTTTTGCCAAGATATTTTACTCTTACATCATCAAGTTCTGAAGTACTTTTTGCATTTTTAATATCTTTTATGGCTTCTTCTTTAATTTTTTGTAATGTAGCCTTCATACCTAGTCTCCTTTCATATGGTTTAAAATATATATTAATTTATCAAAAAATAAAAAAACCCTGCCCCATGTAAGGGACGGAGTTTAATCCGCGGTACCACCCAAATTGGTAAAACCCACCTTCATATCATAACGGAATACCCGCTAAAGCTTACTCTTTTCAGCCTTAGAGTTCAGGAGCGAACTTTCGTATTCCTTTACTAAGGCTATTTTCAGTCTAAGATAGCCTCTCCCTTAAGCAAATAAAATACTACTCTTCTCCATCATAACCTAATATTAATAAATTAATATTAATTTACACTAAAATTTATTGAAATTATAACATACTGACTGCTTTTGTCAATAATTATTTTCTTTCTGCCTTAGTATTCGCCTTTCTGCCTTAATATTTCAAATATCATTATACCACATGCAACTGCTGCATTTAAAGATTCAGCATTACCAGGCATAGGTATCTTTATAAGCCTATCAGATTCTAAAATAATACTTTCATCTACTCCATTTGCCTCGTTTCCAATAACTAGTACCATTTTTTCATTCTTGCCATATACCTCATCATAATAAGGATGGCCTCCTTCAAGTCTTGAAGTATATATTTTAAAATTCTTACGTCTTAATAATGGCAGCAGCTTAGAAAAGTTAACGCCCCATGCAATAGGTACCCTAAATATAGATCCCATTGTGGAACGCAGCACCTTAGGGCTTAATGGATCTGTAGTACCTTCTAATAATATTAACCCATCTATATTTGCAGCATGGGCTGTTCTTATTATAGTTCCTAAGTTTCCCGGGTCTTGTATTCTATCTATTACAAGCAGAGTTTTTGCATTTTCTAGTATATAATCTAAACTGCTTTGCTTAAGACCCACTATTGCTGCAATTCCCTGAGGAGACTTTGTATCGGTTACGCCTTTAAATAAATCATCGCTTATAATGCACATATTGTAATTATCAAAGGCCTTTTTTATACTAGCTTCTATATTCTCTTTGTAGAATGTTTCTGCGGCCATAATACACTTAATATTTGCACCAGCTAAAATAGCTTCATCCACAAAGCGAAGCCCTTCGATTACAAATTCTCCACTTTCCTGCCTATATTTTTTTATTTTTAGCTTTCTTACATGTTTTAGAAGTGAGTTATCCCTGCTCTCTATTACTTCCAATGATATTCTCCTTTAATAGACATCTATTCTTCTTCTATTCTTAACTTTTCTATTTTATTTATGGCTTCTGTTTCTCCTATAACCACAAGTACATCTGATTGTTCAACTATATCATCTGCTACAGGTGATATATTTATATCTTCCCCTTTTTTTATAGCCATAACATTCAATCCAAATTTAGATCTTATATTAAGATCACTAAGAGTCTTCCCTTCCCACTGTGGAAGAGCTGTTATCTCTATTATACTATAATTTGGTGAAAGCTCTATATAATCAAGTATATTAGATGAGGCTAAATTGTGTGCGACCCTAACCCCCATATCCCTCTCTGGGAACACAACCCTATCAGCTCCAATTTTGTACAAAACCTTAGCATGAAGCTCATTCATTGCCTTAGCAATAATATATTTAACTCCCATTTCTTTTACTAAAAGAGTTATCATAATACTTGACTGCAAATCAGTTCCTGTTCCTATAACTGCTACATCAAAATTTCTAATACCTAATTGCTTTAATGAATTCTCATCTGTTGCATTTAACTGCACGGCATGAGTTACATCATCTGATATCTGCTGTACTAGCTCCTCAGAGCAATCTATTGCAAGTACGTCATTTCCCATTGAATATAGTGTCCTTGCAACACTTGAACCAAAATGTCCTAACCCTATTACTACAAACTGCTTTGAACTCATAATTTATTCCTCCTACCCAATCAATACCTTTTCTTCAGGATATTTAATAGATGAACCATTCTTTAATTGTTTTTGTGCAAAAGCAAATGCTAAAGTTAGTGGTCCAACTCTTCCTATATACATTGTCGCTATAATTATTATTCTTCCAATAGATGTAAGCCTCGATGAGAAGTTAAGGGATAACCCAACTGTTCCAAAGGCTGAAACTGTTTCATATACAATTTCTATTAGCTGTGCGCCTTGTTCAGTCATTGATAGTATTAGTATATCAACTATAATTATAGTTAAACTAATTGCAACCAGTGATAAGGCTCTATATATAAGTTCTTTTGGTATTCTCCTACCAAATACTTCTGTATCTTCTCTGCCCTTAATAACTGATATTACAGTAAAGAACAAAATGGCGAATGTGGTCGTTTTTATACCACCGCCTGTTGACCCTGGAGATGCTCCTATATACATCAGTAAAATAGTTACTAATTTAGATGGCATAGTCATTTGTGTTGTATCAATTGTATTAAACCCTGCCGTCCTTGGAGTTACAGAAGCAAAAAATGATGCAAGTACTTTTCCATTTGGTGATAATGGTTTTAATGTATTAGGATTATTATATTCTAGTAAAAAGAAAAATAATGCACCGCCTAAAATCAATGCAGCTGTTGTAATAAGTACTATCTTTGTATGAAGAGATAACTTTTTTAAGTCTCTATTCATATATAGCTCTGATTGAACAGTAAATCCAATTCCTCCAATTACTATAAGAGACATAATCGTTACATTAACAATTATGCTTTCCTGATAAGGCATCATATTCCTAAAACCACCTATAAGATCAAAACCTGCATTGCAATATGCAGAAACGGCATGGAATATACCAAAATATATGCCCTTTAAAAATCCGTAATCTGGTATAAACCTTGTAGATAAAAGTATTGCACCAATACCTTCTATGGTAAATGTACCTATTAATGTATACTTTGCTAATTTTACAAGCCCTTGTATTGAAAATGAATTTAATGCTTCCTGCATTACGAGTCTCTCTCTAAGTGTAATCCTTCTTCCAAGGAGAAATGCTGTTAAAGTAGCAAATGACATAAATCCAAGTCCACCTATCTGTATTAAAAGCATTATTACTATCTGCCCAAATATACTCCAATATGTGCCCGTATCAACAACTACTAAACCAGTAACGCATACGGCCGATGTTGAAGTAAAAAGAGATGATAGAAATGGTGTGCTTTCTCCACTTGCAGATGAAATTGGTAGTGTAAGAAGTATGGCACCTATTAAAATAACTGTTAAAAATCCTACCGCCAGTATTTGAACTGGTTTTAATCTTTTTATTATAGATAATCTTTTATCGCTTTCCATATATCCTCCGAATATGACTAAATATAGTTAAAAAATAACAAAGACCTATTAAATAGGCCTTTCGTTTATACTAAAGTTGTTCTTTTGCAACGCTTACAAGTTCTGCAAAAGCTTGGCTATCACTGATTGCCATATCTGATAACATTTTTCTATTTATTTCTACTCCTGCAAGTCTTAATCCATTCATGAACCTTGAATAAGATAATCCGTTAGCTCTTGAAGCTGCATTAATTCTTGTAATCCATAGCTTCCTATAATCCCTTTTCTTTAGTTTCCTACCTGTATATGAACTTCTTAAAGCCCTCATAACTGCTTCATTGGCTGGTCTATATATTTTGCTCTTTCTGCCATAATAGCCTTTTGCGAGCTTTAATATCTTCTTATGCTTCTTTCTAGCATTCACTGCTCCCTTTACTCTTGCCATTTAAATTACCTCCTTTATACATCAATCTTATTTGTATGGTATCAGTTGTTTTACTGTTCTTGCTTCTGTCTTATCTACATAACCGGTTTTTCTAAGATTTCTCTTTCTCTTAGTAGTTTTCTTAGTTAGTATATGGCTTCTAAAAGCCTTTCCCCTTTTTACTTTTCCTGTTGCAGTCAATCTATATCTTTTTGCCGCACCCCTGTGTGTTTTCATTTTTGGCATAACGATTTCCTCCTCTCTATATTGAAAGCTATTTTTTATCCTTTTTAGGTTTAAGAATCATAATCATGTTCCTACCCTCAAGCTTAGCTGGTTTTTCAATATCACCAGAATCCTTTAATTTTTCTGCAAACTGACTAAGAAGCTTTTGTCCTTGGCCTGAATAATCTGCTTCTCTTCCTCTAAATCTAACTGTAACCTTTACCTTGTCTCCATCATTTAGGAATCTCTCAGCATTCTTTGCCTTTACATTTAAATCATGCTCTTCTATATTTGGACTAAATCTAATCTCTTTTACATTTATTACTTTCTGATTTTTTCTTGCTTCTTTTTCTCTCTTTGTTATTTCATAAATGTGTTTACTATAGTCCATGATTTTACATACAGGCGGCTTTCCCTGCGGAGAAATCATAACAAGGTCTAACTGCTTACTTTCAGCTAAATCAATAGCCTTTTTTGTAGGAACAATGCCAAGCTGCTCCCCATCTGAATCAATCAGGCGGATTTCTCTTTCCCTGATTTCTTCATTAACTAACAAATCTTTATTAATAGCCTTCACCTCCATAAAAAAATAAAAGCGGATAGACAAAGCTACCCGCAATAATACACAAAGTATAATCTGTATATCAACATTAACCCTAAGAATATGGATTAACCAATAAGTTAAACCAATTATAAGGTGAGAAGCGGAAAACTTCCTCTTTATTTTACTATTGAATTCTAACACTACATAATAAACTTGTCAATATCTATTCTGCTACTTTACCATTAATTTTTTGATTTATCATGTCTAAGAATTCATCTATAGTCATAGTACCCATATCTCCAAGCTTTCTATGCCTTACTGAAACTACACCCTTTTCCATCTCTTTATCTCCAACAACAATCATATAGGGTATCTTCTCCATTTGAGCTTCTCTTATTTTATATCCTATTTTTTCATTTCTAAGGTCTACTTCTACCCTAATATCATCATCTAAAAGCTTATTTTCTATGGTTTTTACATAATTTATTTGATTATCAGTAATATTCATTATCTGAACCTGTACTGGTGCAAGCCAAACTGGAAAAGCTCCGGCATAGTTTTCAATTAATATACCTATAAATCTTTCAATACTGCCGAATATTGTTCTATGAATCATTACAGGTCTATGCTTTTCTCCATCAGGGCCTATATAACTTAAATCAAATCTCTCAGGCATCTGGAAATCTAGCTGTATTGTACCGCACTGCCATGTACGACCAATACTATCTTTAAGGTGGAAATCTATTTTAGGGCCATAAAATGCTCCATCCCCTTCGTTTAGTTTGTATTCAAGTTTTGCTGCGTTTAATGCCTCAATTAATGAATTAGTTGCATGTTCCCAATCTTCATCAGATCCCATTGAGTTTTCAGGCCTTGTTGACAATTCAACATGGTAATCAAATCCAAATAGTTTATAAACATAATCAGTAAGCCTTATTACCCCTAATACCTCTTCCTTAATCTGATCTGGAGTCATAAATATATGTGCATCATCTTGAGTAAAGTTTCTAACCCTCATAAGCCCATGGAGTGCTCCTGATAGCTCATGTCTATGAACAAGTCCTAGTTCTCCAAGCCTTATTGGCAATTCTCTATAGCTATGCATCTTATTTTTATAAACAAGTATTCCTCCAGGGCAGTTCATTGGCTTTATAGCATAGTTTTCTCCATCTATCTTTGTAAAATACATATTTTCCTTATAATGATCCCAGTGTCCAGATCTATGCCATAATTCCTCATTTAATATTATAGGAGTTTTTATTTCTTTATATCCATTTCTAACATGTATTTTTCTCCAGAAACTTTCAAGCTCATTTCTTATTACCATTCCCTTTGGATGAAAGAAAGGAAATCCTGGTCCTTCATCTTGTATACTAAATAAGTCTAGTTCTTTTCCAAGCTTTCTATGATCTCTCTTTTTGGCTTCCTCAAGCATATTTAAATATTCATCAAGTTCGCTTTTTTTAGTAAATGAGCTTCCATAAATCCTTTGAAGCATTTTATTATTCTCATTGCCTCTCCAGTATGCTCCTGCTACAGATAAAAGCTTTATTGCCTTTACCTTCCCAGTTGATTGTAGGTGAGGTCCTGCGCAAAGGTCTGTAAAACCTCCTTGCTTATAAAAAGATATGCTGGCATCCTCTTGGAGATCATTTATAAGCTCTACCTTGTATGGCTCACCTTTTTCTTCCATAAATTTTACTGCTTCATCCCTTGGAAGATAAAATTTTTCTAGTTTAAGATCCTCTTTAATAACCTTTTTCATTTCTGCTTCTATTTTGTCAAGTATTTCCTGAGTAATAACAAAGTCAGCATCAAAATCGTAGTAAAATCCATTTTCAATTGCAGGCCCTATTGCTAACTTTACATCAGGATATAGTCTTTTTACTGCTTGTGCAAGTATATGAGATGATGTATGCCTAAATATTCTTTTACCCTCATCATCATTAAATGTTAAAATGGAAACCTCTGAATCACATTCAATTTTATCATTAAGTTCAAAAGTTTTGCCATTTACTGTTGCACCTAAAGCAACCCTTGCGAGCCCCCCACTTATATCATTTGCTATTTCATAAACTGTAACTCCTGATTCATATTCTTTGATTGTTCCATCTTTTAGCCTTATATTTACCATTCTATTCCCTCCTATTTTTTATATTCAAAAAATAAAAAACCCCCATCCTACAAGGGACGAGAGTATAATATTCCCGCGGTTCCACCCAAATTGATAAAAACCCACTTAATGCTTTAACGCTGCATGCGCATATCCCTACTCAATTCAAGTATGAACTCAAAGGTGGTTTTCAGCTTACAATACCAAGAAATGCTTTCAGCCTATGGCATTTCCTCTCTAATGGCTGTACATGACCTACTCTTCCTCATCATCGTTTTTAACATTATATAACTTTTTAATACCCCTGTCAACTAGCTACAGCTTATTAATTGGTGTTTTGCTAATACATAGTTCGCATCCATAGCATACCTTAACCCTATCACCAAATATACCTTTTATAGTATTAATTAATTCCTTGTTCCGAGTATGGTGGAGGTTATGAATTATAACATAGCGGGGGGCAACTGTTATCAAGGAACTTATTAAAAGGTCATCGCAATTCATATCTCTAGAGTCGTATAAACCAGCAAAATCCTTTAGCAGTTCATTTGTTATATCGTTCCCATTACAATCGTAAATATAATATTTTCCTTCTGAATTTATCAATATATTAACTATTTCTATTATGCTCTCTTGCATCTCTACAAAATATTTTAATAGTTTAATAAATTCGTTGTATTCCTTTTCAACAAGGTATTCCTCAACCACTTTAGTAACTATTGATTCTATTTTATTAAAGTATTCTTTTAATCTAAACCTGACAAATCCATCTAGTATTATATCAGTGTTCTCATTTAGATATTCCACAATTTTATTTATAGCAAAACTCTTTTTATCTATATAAAGCAGAAGCTCATCATCAGATGTATAATCTCCATTTAGTATATTCATACACCTTCTGCAAATTTCAGCTGACTCATCCTTTTTCAAATAGCTATACTTTTCTTTTATAGCCTTATTTATTATGTTCCCATCAATTTTTAAGGATATAATCTGGTATAAAACCTCTGCTAAGTCATCAATAAACTTCTTTTTGACCTCTACAGTTGTCTCTTTTATATTAAATCTTATATATTTAACGCAAACCCCAGCCCCAGCCTCGTCAGCGTCTTTTTCTTCATTTTCTATTTCAATTCCTTTATTAATAAACCGTAGGTATAGTTTATTTAGCTCCTCGTAAATATCTAAACCGTTACTATTCCCACCGTTTTCTTGTATACTCCATTTTTTGGGCGAAAATCCAATAGATAAAAAAGCCACTAGTCTCACTCCCTTCATTGATTATTATATGTCTATGAAGGTTTCGTATACAGGTAATAAATATTATGATAGTAGAATTAATATAATATTTTATATATATTAACAAATTTAAAACTTATATGAAAAGCATAAAATACAAAACGTGAAGTGTGAAGCGTAAATCGTAAATCAAGTTTTAAATTTGTTTAAGTGGTATGAAGGTTCCTATATCAGACATGGTATTTTGACTAAGTGATATGATATTTACCCCATGCCTGGTGGCAAACTCCATTATTTTTTTGTAATCTGGATGTTTAGTTACATTCCCCGAAAAAGCCAAAGTATCATTAGATACAAATCCAGACGCTCCTCCTATGAATCCATAGTTAACTCCTTTAAGTTCAATAAATCCGCTTCTAATTTTCAGTATATCAAAATTATATTTCGATAATGTGTTATATATTCCTTCATCAGAAACAATTAATGCATCCTCTGCCACAATACATATTGAACATTTAGAATACCCTTGATTAGTATCTATAATATTAACTCCCCTATCTTTAAGTGAGTCTAGAAGATATTCATCAGTATATTTAATATTGCATACCGCATTTTTACCTATCCTTGCAACATTATATGCTATGTCCTCAGGGTATTTTGCTCCAACCTTTTTTCTTCCCTTTATAACATTAAATTCATTGCTTTCAAGATCTGAAATTATACTATAAGGAGTGTTTGGAGCTGCAATAATATCTTTCCCACCTAAATGGTGAATTAAAACATCTGGGTGATATGATATTGCATCATAAAGCTCTGTACATTTTTCAGTTAAAATCAGCTTAATATCCCTCTTTTTAAGTTCTAGCTTTATTGAATCTTCGGCTCTTCCATCTATTATTCCTAATGAAACTTTCCCCTTTGGTATATTTGGGTTATCAATATACATTTGTTTATACCTCCAAAATTTAAAATAAATAAATTTGGACAGATTCAGGACAGATTTAAAAATTAAATAGCTGCTTTTCTATATATGCTAAAGCCCTGTAACCTTAATGGTTACAGGGCTTTAATTTGGAGGCGACACCCAGATTCGAACTGGAGAATAGAGGTTTTGCAGACCTCTGCCTTAC
>DIRE01000029.1 GCA_002426575.1 Clostridiaceae bacterium UBA5444
AGGAATGATATCTTTCTACTTAGTAGTATCAGGGGTATTGCATTTGAAGAATAATCTGCTTGCACTGATTTTACCAATAGCTGTTTCATCGTTTTATATCATAGTTTTAAGAACTTTTTTCGTAACGACTATACCAGATTCCATTATAGAATCCGCAAAGATAGATGGGGCAGGGCAGCTTAAGATTTTCTTTGAGATTGTTTTACCAATATCATTACCAGCCTTAGCAACCATTGGCTTATTCCTTACTTTTTCTTATTGGAATGACTGGTTCAATGCTATGTTGTTTATAGATAAAGACGAGCTATTGCCTCTTCAGGCAGTACTTATGAAAATTGAAAAGAATGTAGAGTTTTTAAAGCAAAACAGTTCAGCAATGGGTGGTACAGCATCAGAGGTTATAGCATCACTTCCAACTGAATCTGCAAAAATGGCTATAGTAATGCTTGTAACATTGCCAATAGCTTGCACTTACCCATTCTTTCAAAAGTATTTTGTATCTGGACTAACTGTTGGAGCAGTTAAAGGTTAAATTTATGTTGCTTTCGAATTTGTAATACAAATTTGAATATATTTATAAAATCTAAGGGGGAATTTTGTAATGAAAAAGGGATTTAAATTACTTTCATTATTAATGGCATGCTTATTTGTATTTGTTTTAGCAACAGGATGTGGCAGTAGTGACAATAAATCCGGTTCAGGAGACAAAAAAGGTGAAACAGCAAACCTTATATGGTGGTGCATAGGAGATCAGCCAAAGGATCTTGATGCAGTACAAGCAGAAATAAACAAATACCTAAAAGAAAAAGTAAATGCTACAGTAGAATTTAAGTTTGCTTCATTTGGTGATTATACAGAGAAAATGAACAAAGTTATAGCAAGTGGAGAGGACTATGATATGGCATTTACTTGCTCATGGGCAAACCCATTTGCAGCAAATGCCCAAAAAGGAGCATATTATAAGCTCAATGACTTACTTGATGAATATGGTAAGGATATAAAAGATTTAATTCCAGGAGAACTATGGCCAGCAGCTACAATTAAGGGAAACATATACGCAGTTCCAGCATACAAGGATACAGCATTTGCTCCTTACCTTGTATTTGCAAAAGAATATGTTGATAAATATAACATAGACTATAAAAATATTAATACACTAGAAAAGCTAGAACCAGCTCTTAAGACAATTAAGGAAAATGAGCCATCAATGACACCTTTAGTTCTTACAGGTAATGAGGGCTGGCATGGACTGTTTGATGAGTTTGATACAATAATAAATAGTGAAGTTCCAGTAGGTGTTCAATTTACTGATGAAACAGCAACCGTAGTAAATTTATTTAAAACAGATATTGTTATGAACAAATTAAATACCCTTCATAAATACTATAAAGAAGGATATATAAATAAGGATGCACCAACTTTAACAGAGGCTCCTAAATTTAGGTTTGTATATGGCGCTCATGGATTTCCAAATGCAGATGTTGCATGGGCTCAAGATGGAGGATACGATGTTGTATCAACATTAAGATATCAGCCATACTTTGCAACTGGATCTGTTCAGGGTTCAATGCAGGCTATTTCAGTTAATTCAAAACATCCAGAAGCAGCTATGAAAGTTTTAAACCTTGCAAACAGTGATTCAAAGTTTAGAAACATGCTTGCATATGGTCTTGAAGGCAAGAACTATCAAAAAACTGGAGATAATACAATAAAGTTATTAAACGATGGTTGGAATACAGCAGCATTTTCACAAGCAACATTCTTTAATATGTATGTAGTTGATCCTGCTCCAGCAAATATGTGGACTGATTTAAAGGAATTTAACAAAACTGCAAAACCATCTCCTATACTTGGATTTGTATTTGATGATTCAAAAGTACAAACACAACTTGCAGTAATTAAAAATGCATATGCAAAATACAAAGCACAGGTAACAACAGGAGTAGCAGATCCTAATGAGGTTGTTCCAAAGATGATAAAAGACCTTGAGGATGCAGGAATTAATGATGTTATAAAAGAAGCTCAAGATCAAATTAATGCATGGAAAGCATCTAAATAATATATAAGATACAATAACTTCAATGGGGGATTATATCCTCCTTGAAGCTATAAAAACATAATAACTAATATGGCTTATAGGAGAGAAAGACAAGTATGTATAAAATTATTGGCAAAAATTTATCCAATATACCTTGGCAAGATAAACCTAAAGATTGTAATAAACCCATATGGAGGTATACTCAAAACCCTATAATTAAAAGAGATATACTTCCTAATTCAAATAGTGTATTTAACAGTGCAGTAGTTCCTTTTGACGGGGGCTTTGCAGGAGTATTCCGCTGCGATAATACATCAAGAAGTATGAATATACATGTCGGATTTAGCCTTGACGGCATTAACTGGGATATTAACCATGAACCAATTAAATTTATTGGTGATGAGGAAATAACAAAATATGAATACAGGTATGATCCTCGTGTATGTTTTATAGAGGATAGATACTATGTTACATGGTGTAATGGTTATTATGGACCAACCATAGGGGTTGCATATACATTTGATTTTAAAGAATTCTATCAACTAGAAAACGCTTTTTTACCCTTTAATAGAAACGGAGTTCTTTTCCCAAGAAAGATAAATGGAAACTATGCAATGGTTAGCAGGCCTAGTGATAATGGTCATACACCATTCGGAGATATATTTTATAGTGAAAGCCCTGATATGACATACTGGGGTAAACATAGGCATGTTATGTCAACCATAAAAGGAAATGAATCAGCTTGGCAATCTACAAAGATTGGTCCAGGACCAACACCTATTGAAACTAATGAAGGATGGCTTTTAATATACCATGGTGTGCTAAATAGCTGTAATGGGTTTGTTTACAGTATAGGCGGAGCAATATTAGATATTGATAAACCATGGATTGTTAAATACCGTTCCAAGCCATATATGATGTCCCCTCAGGAATTATATGAGTGTGTTGGCGATGTTCCAAACGTGGTATTTCCATGTGCTACACTTACAGATGCAGCTACAGGGAAAACAGCATTATATTATGGATGCGCTGACACAGTCACAGGCTTGGCATTTATGAATATAGATGAAACAATTAAGTTTATTAAGGATAATTCAATTGTATAGAGAAACTACACTAGCTAAAATTTATTAGCTAGTGTAGTTTTAGTTTAAGTTAAAGTTAAAATATTGTTTTTTTGAAGGTTATATGCTAACATTTCTATTAAAAGACAGTATAATATTTGCAATATATTAAGCAACAAACAATAAGGTATTAAGGCAACAAAGCATTAAGGAGTTGAGGCAATTGGTTACAATCCAAGATATTGCAGATCAATTAGGTGTATCAAGGAACACGGTATCTAAGGTATTTAATAATAAAACAGGTGTTTCAGAGTTTACGAGAGAACAGATAATAAAAAAAGCTGTGGAAATGGGATATTCAAAGCTTCCAATCGAATTAGCCAATGAGCAAGTAAAAGATATAAACGAAAGCCTTAATATTTCTGTTGTAGTAACTGAACCTGAAATATCATCATTTTGGATGAGGATGCTAAATAGT
>DIRE01000013.1:0-22368 GCA_002426575.1 Clostridiaceae bacterium UBA5444
AAAAAAAAAAAAAACACCCCCAAAAAAAAAAAAAAAAAAAAAAAAACCACACACCCCCCCACCCCACCCCTCCAACCCAACTCACGAAAAAAAGGCTCCTACGGAGCCTCGCCTAATGTTACATCAACGTAATGTTCTTTATTATCGTTAACTAAGTTTATAACTAACTTTTCTATGTTGTTTCCATCGAGGTAGATACTTTTTACACCGGAGTTGAGACCGTAGGGGTTTTTGATGTTTATTATATAGTGGGTGTTCTGGTAGGTGTATCTTATGCTGTATTCTCTCCATGATTTTGGTATGCAGGGGTCAATCAAAAGTGCAGAGCCCCTTATCTTAAGGCCAAGCATATTTTCTATGCATACCCTGTACATCCAACCTGCTGCGCCAGTGTACCAAGTCCAGCCGCCTCGGCCTATGTGGGGCTCTGCGGCATATACATCTGCAGCCATTACGTAGGGCTCAACTTTATATTTTGTTATTTCCATGGCGGTTCTTGAGTGATTTATAGGATTTATCATATTAAAATACTCCCATGCCTTATCGCCCATGCTAAACTTTGTAAACCCTAGTACTACCCAAACTGCTGCATGGGTATACTGACCGCCATTTTCTCTTACACCAGGAACGTACGCTTTTATATACCCGGGCTCTAAATCACTGTTGTCAAAAGGTGGGGTCAAAAGTGCAATTAGTCCTTCACTTCTTCTTACAAGATACTGCTCTAATGCTCCCATGGCCTCTACAACTCTTTTGTGTCTAGCACCGCCTGATATGGCAGCCCAAGACTGAGCAATTGAGTCTATCCTGCACTCCATGTTTGAAGCTGAACCTAAAAGCTTTCCATTATCAAAATATGCCCTCCTATACCAGCTTCCATCCCAACCATTTTTCTCAATGCTTTCAACTATTTTATCTGCAGTTTTTATATAATTATCAGCTCTTTCAAAATCTTTTTTGTACCTGCAAATGTTTGAAAACCTTGTTAGTATATCATACAAAAACCACCCAAGCCAAATGCTCTCTCCTTTTCCTTTGTTCCCCACAGTATTCATTCCATCATTCCAGTCACCTGATCCCATAAGTGGAATACCGTGCTCTCCAAACTTTAAGGATCTATCGATTGCTTTTATGCAGTGGTCATATATGCTTTCTTGTATATTAGATACTCTTGGCTTATTGTACCTTTCGTCCTCATCTTCACCTAGGGGTTCATCTTCCAAATAAGGTTCTAAATCATCAAGTATACTGTAATCCCCTGTTAAGTCTATATAGTCTATGCATACATATGGAAGCCAGAGAAGGTCATCGGAAAACCTTGTTCTTATGCCCTTATTGCCTTCAGGGTGCCACCAATGCTGCACATCTCCTTCTAAAAATTGGTGTGAGGCACTGGTTAGTATCTGCCTTTTTTGCATATCAGGGCATACATACCCTGCAGCTAGAACATCCTGAAGCTGATCCCTAAATCCAAAAGCACCGCCGCTTTGGTAAAATGCGGATCTTGCCATTATTCTACATGATATGGTCTGGTAAAGCAGCCATCCATTTGCCATTAAGTCAAGTGATATATCTGGTGTCTTTACCTTTATACTGCCTAGTATACCTCCCCAATAATTAGCCACCTGATTAAATGCTTCTTTTACATAATCAACATCCCTATATTTTAATGCTATATTAACTGCATCTTCCTCGCTTTTACCTTGACCAAGAGTAAATACAAATTCCTTTTCTTCGCCATCGTCTAATTCTACTAATACCTTCATTGCTGCACAAGGGTCAAGTCCTGCACCTATCCTGCCTGAAAGCCCCCCCTTTGTTATGCCCTGAGGATTTTTACTATCCCCTCCAAGTCCTATAAACTCTAATCTATCACCTGTTATGGATCTATCTAAAATAGAAGAGTCTAAAAATGCATATCTTCCATAGAATTCATCAGTATAAGAGTTTTTAATAAGCATGACACCTGTTTCTTTGTGGGAACTTGTAACTATAAATGGTGATGTAATATCCTCATGTACACCAAGCACCGGCCTTATATATAGTGTTGCAGATATTTTTCTTTTCTTGCCGCTTATATTTTTAAGCTTTATTGAATATATCTTTACATTATCAGAAACAGGTACAAATACCTTCTCCTCTTGGCTGATACCATAAGCTGTATGATTAAAAGCTGTATACCCAAACCCGTGCTTAATTATATAGGTATTTTTGTCTCTAATTGGGCCTGGGGTTATAGTCCATGTATTTTCATACTCTCCATCTTCATCTCTTATATATATAACCTCTCCTGATGGATCTACCACGGGGTCGTTAGACCATGGGGTAAGCTTATTTTCTCTGCTATTTTCAGACCAGGTATACATGGAACCGTTTTCCGTGGTCAGAAATCCAAAATTACCGTTTGATACTACATTTGACCATGGTGCAGGTGTAACATTACCATTGTTTAAGTATATTACGTATTCATTTCCATCTTTATTAAATCCCCCAATTTCATTGAAGAATACTAGATCCTTAGCCTCTTCCCTATGCTCCTCATATATATCTTTTTTGCTGTTTAATCCTAATACTATATTTTTATTACGATTTGCTTGATTGTTTCTACCTTGTATTTGCTTTGATAAACTGCCTCCATCACCTTTAAAGCATATTCTTGCAACTGAGAATAGCAAAGTTTTTTCTTCTCTGCCCATTTCCTCTGATTGCCTTAAAAATACTCCTCCAGATGTATCTTTTATATCTCCTGCATGGCTTGATTCAATCATGGATTTAAGCTGATTATTTAAGCTTTGCATATAGTCACCTTTATTTTCATTTAATATAACTAGATCCATCTTAAACCCTTTTAGCCTTAAATACTCGTGAAGTTCTAGTGCCTCGTATACTATGTCTATTTCATCACTATTTTTAATTGATACTAATACAATAGGCAAATCTCCTGATATTCCAAAAGACCATAATCCTGATTGACCTTTTTTATTGTTCACAATTAGGTCTTTTATTTTTCGCCTTAATGGGCTTAAATAAACAATGTGAGATAGGACCCTTTGGTATACTTCTATTTTCTTCTCTGTAAGATTTAGATATCTTCCCTCAACCTGGCTTCTAGTCCATGCAAGCTCAAATGCTCTCTTTACATTAGATATGTCAGAATACTTCTTTACCCTTTCGAGTACCTTATCCCTGCCATCTTCAATACCTGTAATATAAGATATTCTAACAGTCTTTCCAGACTCAATACTTAGCCTTTTCCTTATGCTCATTATAGGATCAATAACGGCTCCAGTGGTATTAGATAGTGGGTGATCCACATCTAATGCCTCAGGGTCTTTATACCCTCTATTTCTTCCTATGAATTTCATCCTATCCGTCTCATATTGTACAGGCCCCACTGCATCGCCCTCAACCACTACGGAGTGATAAAGCCATACAGGTTCTTTATCTGCATCCCTATTCCTTCTCTCCGCTAAAATAGCATCAAGTCCTTGTAAATATTCCGTTTTTACAAATAAATTATTAAAGGCTCTATGAGCCGTATCTGCAGCTTGGGAAGACATAACAACCTCAAAATAGCTTGTAACCTCAATTACCCTTCTGTGGTCGCTGTGGTTTGTAAGGGAAATTCTCCTTATCTCCGCATTATCCTCTGGCGATACTACAATCTCCGTATGGGTATCAATGCTCCCATCAACCCTTAAATATTCTATTTTGTCAGACGAAAATATTGCCTTATACTCCTCAGGCAAAACTCTGCAAGGCTCATAAGCTGCAGACCATACCATATTTGAATTTATATTTTGTATATAGAAAAACATACCAAAGCTCGATTCAATTTTATCTTCTCTCCACCTAGATATGGCTGCAGTATTACACCTGCTGTAACCTGATCCAGTGTTTGTAAGCACTACATTATATTTGCCGTTTGATATGATATGGGCCTCAGGAAAATTGAGTATAGGACTTTTTATTACCTTATAAAACTCCTGTACATGCCTCTCTTCCTTTTCAAAAGGAATAATCTCTTCTTCTATATCCTTTGCAGTAATTATCCTATTTGGAACCTTCTCCTGGAGAAGCAGCTCAGCAGATTTAACCATTGGGTCTTTAGAAAACCTCTCCTGCATTATGTTTTGGTTTAATATATTGTTAATTGCAAGCATGCTCATTCCAAGATGATGAGCCATGAAGTTTTTAACTACTACATGTTTTTTACCTATTGGAAGCCTTCCTGGTGTATAATCTGCCGCCTCATAGAAGCCATACTTTCCCTCTAGTCCCTCATCCTTTAAATAATATAGATTAGACATAGAGGAAGAAAAATCGACCATAAATGCTAATATCGTAGCATAAGGTGCAACAACCATATCGTTTACAAGTCCTCTTTTAAGCCCTAATGCTGGAACACCAAACGCTCTGTATTGGTAATTAAACAAAATATCAAATGCATTGTAGGCAGATTCTGAAACTCCCCAAGGGCAATCCCTTTTTTTTGCATATTCCATTTGAGCCTTTATTACAAACTTATAGGTTTCATCCATCAGCGTGTTTTTATAGTTTTTCATTATAAGCAGGGGCATCATATATTCAAACATGGTTCCACTCCAAGACACGAGGCCCTTTTCTCCTCCAACTGAGGTTAGAGGCCTGCCAAGCCTGAACCAATGTTCCTCACTAATATCACCTTTTGCTATTGCAATAAAGCTGGTCTGCCTAGACTCAGACGCTAAAAGGTCATAATAACTTCTATTTAATTGTTCATCTTCAAGTGAATACCCAATAGAAAAAAGCTGCCTTTTTTCATCATATAGATACTTAAAATTGGTGCTATTTATATACCTTATGCATCTTTTTTTAATTATTTTTATCCTGCTTATAACCCTATTTACATGTAGGTATGCCCCCATAATAGTAGACTTAAGTTTCCTTACATATTCATCCTCTTCTAAATCTTTAATTTCCTTAAGTATGGCCCTATACCCATTGCTGATCTCTATAAGACCTGTTCCCTTAGAAATAGCCTTAAACCCTTCCTCCAAGCCCAAACTTTTGATAGTACTGTTATTGTTATTGGTATTGGTATCATACATATTTATATCTTCTATAAAGGGAAATATCTCTCTAATCTCCTGCAGTAGGGATTTAACCATATTTAATGCTTTATTTCTCCAAATAGAATCATCCATATCGTTTAAAGCATTCTCTAAATCAAGCAGTATTGAATTCAAAATTGTAAGCTCTAGGTCTTTATTCCCCATAAAACCTCTTAGAAAATCTATATTTATATCAATTTTGTTTTCCTCGCAAAGTATCTCCATTGTATCAATTAGCCCTGATATATATGAATTATCCACTATGGGTTTTCTTAAATACTCATCAAGCCCTTCTTTTAAAGTAACTAAGTATCCTATAAAGTTTCCACTATCTACGGATGATACATAGAAAGGTCTTAGGGGATTTAAATTGACGGTATCATACCAATTGTATAAATGCCCCTTCCAAGTATCTAATTTTTCTATAGTAGAAAAAGTTTTCTCAAGGCTATCTATCATATTAGTTGTGGTAATATATCCAAGGTCTCTTGCAGAGAGGGCGGACACAAGGTATAATCCTATATTTGTTGGTGATGTTCTATGAGCTACTACACTTTGAGGCTCTTCTTGATAGTTGTCTGGTGGGAGATAATTATCTTCCCCTGTTACAAAATCCTCAAAAAAGCTCCATATCTTTCTTGAAATCTTTCTAATATTTTTACTATCCTCACCGTCTAATTCAACCTGCCTTTTGTCTATATCCTTGCTTATTTTGTATGCAACAGATGGTGATACAGCCCAAATTGATGCAAATATAATAATCATGGGCCTTAAACCTTTGAAATATACAAATGTTAATACAATAAGTATTGCTGAAAAAAGGTCAACCACCCACATGGATTTATAAAAACTGGCCCCATCAGTTTTAAGTCTCTTTTCCACATCTGCAGCTGTTTCCCATTCAAGCAGATTTTTATTTGTAAATACAAGCCTAACTAGTGTTTTTGTAATTGCATTAAGCATTAAATATGCCTGATATGGTAGAAAAACAAACAAAAGTGAAACCTGATATAATGCATATTTAAGCCCAGGAAACACCCTGCAGCTCCTTCCATCTGCTCTTGTCTTTATAAGAAGCGCATCCACCGTGTTCCCAAACACTGGGAATGCTATCGCAAAAAACAAAAGCAATGCCGCAGGCAACACCTTATCATTAAAAACAGTAATCCACATTATAAAAAGCATTATGATAGATGGTGCCATAAGGCTCCTTCTTATATTATCAAATACCTTCCATTTTTCTTTCATGGACAGCGGATTTTTTACTTTAACTCCACTTCCATTTTTGACGGTTTTTCTAAGCCAGCCTATTATCTGCCAATCCCCTCTAACCCATCTGTGAAGCCTTGCCGCATATGAGTTATACCTTGCTGGGAATCCATCTACTAGCTCAATATCTGTAACAAGTCCCGTCCTTGCATAAGAGCCTTCCAATAGATCGTGGCTTAATATTTTATTTTCAGGCAGACTATTGTTTAATGTCTTTAAAAATACATCTAAATCAATTATTCCCTTACCAGTAAATATACCTTCCCCAAATAAATCCTGATACACATCAGACACTGCAGTAGTATATGGGTCTATCCCCCCTTGGCCTGCGAAAACCCTAGAGAAGTATGTTTTATTTGCATTGTTTACATCAATGTTTACCCTTGGCTGCATTATTCCATATCCGCTTTTTACTCTATTATCTTCTCCAACATAAGCCCTGTTTAATGGATGATACATTGCCCCTATAAGCCTTTTTGCAGCTGTTCTTGGAAGCTTTGTGTCAGCGTCTAGTGTTATAATGTATTTAACTTTTAGACCCTCACCAGATTTTATATAATAGGTTGTATCCAAATCCCCTCTAAGCAATCTTGCAAACTCTAATAGCTTTCCTCTTTTTCTCTCCCAGCCCATCCATATTCCTTCAGATGAGTTATACTTTCTGTATCTATTAAAAAAATAAAAGATATCCTGTTTATTTTTTATATTACCTAAATCATCTAATGAATACTTTTTGTTCAGCCTCTTTACTCCCTCTAATGCGCACTCTACTATTTCGCTATCCTCTGGATTATTTTCTGTTTTAGAATCGCAAAAATCCCCAAGTAGTGCAAAATACAAATTATCTTCCTTGTTAGCAAGATAGTATACCTCCATATCATCTAGCAGGCTTTTTACTCTATCCTTATTGGGAAGCAGTGTGGGTATAACAACTATTGTAGCAGCGTCTTTTGGTATTCCATCTATAAACTCAAGCTTTGGAAAAAAATAAGGCTTCATTGTATGATTTACCAACCAATTTACTGCCCCAACTCCTATCTCACTTGAAGGAAGTATTGCAATAAAAATTGCTAAAGCTACAATAATAGGGCTTCTATTATATGCCATGGTCCGTGCAAATAATAGTGAAAGTGAAATAGTAATTATTGATATTGATGATATATAAACCAAAGAAGGGTACTTTTTCATGAATCTAACACATCTATCCTTCAAACCTAAATCTAGCCCTATTTCCCTCTCAAATTCTTCTCTGCCTTTGCCTACAATATAGTACCCTACATGGCTTTTTCCCATATCCTCTTGTTTATTTTTTGCAGCAGACTCAGCAATCTCTACCGCCTTTTTGGCTATTATGGTTTCAGATATATTTAAAGAGCGTGCCATCTTCTCTATTTCATGCCTATAATAATCCCTGCTTTTAAAGTCCATCTGGCAGTATACATCATCCTGCCTTAAGGCCTCCTCCACAGAGCTTATTTTTTCAAATATTTCACTCCAGTTAAGACCTGATATAAGCCTCAAACTTGTAATTGAGTTCCCTATAGAAACCTGATTTTTTGCCTGCTCCTGATGTTCCATTGCAGTTATACTCTCTAGGGTACTATCTTGAAATGATAGCTTTTCATCTAATAGATGAAGGAGTGTGCCAACATCTTCCCCTTGGTTTCTTATGCTTTTTATAATATGCTCTGCAAAAGCAGGGCTAATGTTATCCATAGCCTTAATCTCTGAATCTAAATATTCCAAGGCATTTTCTCTTAAAGATTGTTTGCTAAATATAGAGTCTACTATTTTTTCCGCCTTTATCCTCTCTTCCCTATTCTCCAGTATATCTTGGCAAATCAATCTTACGTTTTCTATAAGCGCAATTTTCGCCATAATAGGAACTGCCCAAAGCTCACCGCTTGTAAGGTTAGATTTAGACTGATACGAGCTTATAAAATCAATAAGCACCTTTTCATCTACTCTTCCATCTGTGTGAGATACAAGTTCAAGAGCAATTGCATAAAGCCTTGGAAACCCCTTTAAATCCCCAGTCATAAGCCTTGGAAGTGCAGCATAGTAGCCTTTAGGAAAGTTCATCCTAATCTCTTTTACCTGCTCCTCTAAAACATAAAAGTTATCAAAAAGCCATTCTGCTGCAGGCACAACAACCTTTTTTTGCTTAACATCATCATTTAGCTCTTTATATGTTTTAATTATAAACTTATAGTTATCCTCCATCCTAGGCAGTACCCTTCTGCTGGACTTTGCCTTACCAGACACTGTATGATAAATAGCTACATCTTCTGCATGTCTTTGGAGATCCTCAGCATTTAATATGGCTTCCCTCACTTCTCTTTCAACTTTAAACTTGTTTTTCAAATATATATATATAAATAAAATCCCAACACTAACACTAATCAAAAAAAGTGCAACTAGTGAGACCATTAAAATGTGCTTCATAATCGTCCGTCCTTATATTAGAATTTTTATACTGCTTATGTTTATCGGCTAAATACTTATCCTAATATATAATTCCCATATAAGGGCATTTTAATTAAGGTGTTTTTTAACAAAAAAAGCAACGGCCACGAATTGCCCGTGGCTGTTGCTTCATAAAGCTTTATGCTTATTTAATAGATGATAAATTCACCTTAATCGTTACTTCATCATATACGCTCATATCTGGCGAAAACACTCCCAGATGGAGCTTCCCTTCTTTTAAATTATTTTGATTGATTTCAACAATTGCAAAATCATGAAGGTGTATGGTATCATACTGTTTTCCATTTCCATCACCAAATAAATGATTATAAGTAAAAACTTCACCATCAGGGCTTGTATAGTTGGAATATTTATTACAATCTACAATTCCAATATATGCAGCACTATTTTCCACACCATATACTCCTGTAATCCATATGTTGGTCTTTGGTAGATAAATTAAGGTCTTCTTAGAAAATAACCTTGAATTTTTCTGAACACTTTCTCCACATTTACGATAAGTGTAATTACCTTTTTCTTTATCTTCTGCACTTGTAAAGTCTATAACGTTAAAGTTTTTAACATCATCATATTTTTTATCCAGCCAAAAAAGGTGATCTGTATTAAAAGTAATAAAACCTATTATTGGCTTAATCATAAGAAATAACAATATAGACATGGAAACTACAATTATTAGTAGGGTTATTTTACTTTTTCCCATTTTCATAATAGCTCCTCCTATGAAAGGATATGTTTTGAAAACTTCACATACTTTAATTTTCTACCTATATACCATCTAATCCCATTTTACCTGATTTCAGTTAAACCGTCTATACTTTTTAAAATACTATTCAAGGCCTGCACCAAAATAACTATTATACAAAAAAAGAGCATTGCAACTTACTAATTCAGTAGCCATGCAATGCTCCTTTTCAATCTCATCTCATCCTATTTTCTATAAAAGTCCCTAATCGTATCACATACAAAGTCGACCTCATCCTCTGTTATTTCAGGGTATATAGGAAGTGCTAATATGCTCTGTGATACCTTCTCTGCAACTGGGAAGTCTCCTTTTTTGTACCCTAGGTAGTCAAAACATTTTTGAAGGTGCAGAGGCTTTGGATAGTAAATGCTGTATTGTACCTCATTTTTCTTTAAATGCTCTACTAATCCATCTCTATTCTCAGCAATTATATTAAATACATAGTATACGCCATTTTGCTCTCCCTTTATTGTAGGAAGCTTTATATTTTCTATATCTTTAAGCCTGTCTTTATACCAGTTTGCAACTGTCTCTCTCTTTTTAATTCCTTCGTTTATATACTTAAGCTTTACTAATAGTATGGCAGCTTGTATTGTATCAAGCCTTGAATTATAGCCTAGATATTCATAGTTATATTTTCTAGTGGCACCGTGAACCCTGTAGCATTTTGCTAATCTATAAAGTTCTTCATCATTAGTTACAATCATTCCTCCATCCCCATAGCCTCCTAAAGTTTTGGTTGGGAAGAATGAAAATATACCCATATCGCCTATTGTTCCTGAGTGCTTTCCTCTCCACTTCATTCCAAAGGCTTCTGCGGCGTCTTCTAAAACCCTAAGGTTATGAGCCTTTGAAAGCTCCATTATCTTATCCATATCAGCCATCTGGCAGAATAGGTGGATTGGAAGAATCCCTACTGTATTTTTGTTTATTTTCTCTTCTGCTTTATTTGCATCTATATTAAATGTTTCCTCATCAATATCTACAAAAACAGGTTTTCCTCCATGCCTTGCAATGCAGGATGAAGAAGCTAGAAATGTAAAAGGAGATGTTATTACCTCTTTTCCATCTTTGAAACCTAATATATCAGAAGAAAGTACCAAAGCATCTGTTCCAGATGCAACCCCAACAGCATACTTTGCACCAGTAAATTCCTTTACCTTATCTTCAAACTCTACAACTTCTTTCCCAAGGGTTGAGATTCCATTTTCTAGTACAGACTCTATTGCCCCATCAAATTCAGCCTTTTTCTCCATATACTCTCTCTTTGATGTGTAAAAGTTAACCTTCATTTTAACCTCTCCTCTTTATAGTATTTTTTCAACACATTCTATAGTCTTCTCTGCCACATATGCAGCATCCTCTTTTGATAGTGTAGAATATAGAGGCAGTGTTATTTCATTTGCATATACATCATATGCATTCTTGTAATCCTTTATATTATAACCAAGACTTCTATAAAATGTAAACATTGGAAGTGGTATAAAGTGGACGTTAGTTGCTATGCCTTCCTCTGCCATCATACTTATTAGAGTATTTCTCTTTTCTTCATCAAACCCTTTTATCCTCAGCTGGTATAAGTGGTAGGACGTTTCCATATTTTCATTCTTTTCAAGAGGTAGAATTGCCCACTCTTTTTCCTTTAACATATCATCATATATGTGGAATAGCTCTCTTCTAATATCTAACATGCTTTTATACCTTTGAAGCTGAACAAGCCCTATAGCTGCCTGTATGTCCGTCATGTTGCATTTAAAACCATCTGTTATTACATCATATTTCCAAGCTCCAGCCTGCATCTTTGATAATGCATCTTTGGACTGGCCATTTAAAGATGTATATTTAAGTTCCTTAAGCAAGTCTTCTTTTCCTCTAAAGTTATTATCATTAAAGGCTACTAAACCGCCTTCAGCTGTTGTAAGGTTCTTTACTGCATGGAATGAAAATACATGAAAATCAAACTGTCCTCCAACTTTTTCCCCCTTATATGTTGCTCCAAAGGAGTGAGCCGAATCTGACATTAGTATAATATCTTCCCTATTCTTTGCCTTGAGGACTTCCTTTACCCTGTCATAATCAACAGGAACTCCTCCTATATCAACAGTTAGTATTACCTTTGTATTATCATCTATGGCATCGTATAGCTTATCAATATCTATGAAAAAGCTATCCTTTCCAACATCTACAAACTTAGGCATTATCCCTCTGTGGGTTATTATATTTGAAGTTGATGTATATGTGTATGGAGTTGTAATTACTTCATCACCTTTTTTTATGTCAAGTACCTTTAAAACAAGCTCCATGCCTGCTGTTGCGCTAGATACTGGGATAGAACAATTTGTATTGCAATATTTTGCAGTTGCTTTTTCAAACTCTGCAAGCTTAGGCCCTGATGTGATCCACCCAGACCTTAAAACCTCAGCTACTGCATTAACCTCAGCCTCTGTTATATCTGGTGGTGAAAACGGTATATTTTTTTTCTTCAAAATAATCAATCCTCTCGTTTATTATTTTTTATATCCTGTAAAGAATCCTGTATCTTTTGTTATTTTAATTCCTCCAGACTCTTTTATCCTTTTTTCTAAAAAGTCTATTATATATTTCTTTTCTTCAGAGCTAAAATTTCTATCTGTATTCCCTGGCATCGATAGTATATAGTCAAGCAAAGGGGTTGCCTCAGTTACAAATAGGCCATCATCATATCTAGTTAGCTTAATATCTTTAAACCACTTTTTAAATATATCCATTCCATTTTCTAATTGAAACTTTTCTGTTGCTTCAAAACTCTTTGTGGTAACCATATCCACCCCTAATTCAGATACTATGCTGCGCATCTCCTTCATGTGGCTTTTTCCAACTGTAGCAGCATAAAATACGCCGCCTTTTTTTAGCGCCCTATATATTTCAGAAAATGCTTTATCAATATCATTAACATGATACAACATATGGTTTGCTATAACCACATCAAAAGTTTCATCCTTGTATGGAATGGTTTCTGCATCAACTATTTTAAACTTAAACCTTTTTTGCATCTTCCCAAGGTTGTTTTTAGCATCCTCTAACATCCCAGGGGAAAAGTCTGTTAAGGTTATGTCTATATTTTTGGGCAGCTTTTCATAATTTTTAACCCAAAGGCTTCCATCCCCACAGCCTAGCTCAAGTATTTTCATTTTTCCCTTTAAATTAATCTGTTCAAAGAAGTATGGCATCCAGCCATATTTATTTATACTAAATAACTCATGTATATTTATTCTTGCCTTTAAATTAGATGAATTTTCATATTGCTCCATCCAATCTTTGTCTATATTTATAAGTTTAATTATATTGACGAACTTATCCCAATCTAATGATTTATCTTCGTCAAACATTTCTAAAGTCTCATCTATTGCTTCAATAACACTTGCCATATGCTGCATCTTTTTATTTAGTATATCTCTTTGAATCTCAAGGGATTTTTTCAAATCCTCATTATCTGCATCTTTTTTTATAATATTTTCTATTTCATCAAGAGATAGCCCAATAAATTTTAAAGTAAGTATCTTCTGAAGCCTTCCAAAATCCTTTTTGCTATAGAACCTTCTCCCAAAAGTATCATATTTACTTGGCTTTAAAAGTCCTATTGTGTCATAGTACCTTAACGTTCTTAAAGTTGTGCCAGCCATTGATGCAAACTCTCCAGTCGTGAAGAGCTTCTCATCCAACCAAACCACCTCCCTCTATAATCTTTAATTTTCTCCTTATATATATTCTAATACATTACGCTACGTAATGCGCAATAGCTTTTTTAAATAACTTAACTAAAAAGTGCCTGCCACCTTTTAGTTAAGTTTTGGCAATATTAACCATAACTAAATAAAAAGCTGCCTGCCAGCTTCTCGTTGAGTTTTGGCAATCTTGACCATAACTCAATACCAAACTGCCTGCCACTTTCCAGTTGAGTTTAAAATAGTACGAATATTATTCGCACTATTCTTTTTCAAATATTAACTTTTCAATTGCATAGGCAACTCCATTTTCGTCGTTAGACTTAGTAAAAAAGTCTGCTTTATCTTTTAGAGGCTGTACCGAGTTTTCCATTGCAACGCCGCAGCCTGCATATTCTATCATTGGTATATCGTTATAGTTATCACCAAATGCGATAACATCCTCTTTAGCAATACCTTGGGATTCTGCAAGTTCTCTAAGGGCGGTTCCTTTAGTAATTCCTACAGGTCCTATCTCTAAATTGAAATAAAAAGATGATGTAATATCTATATTAGGAATATCTTTAAGATGTCCTCTAAAACTGTTTAACTGCTTTTGGTCTGTAGATGCAACCTGTATCTTATAGAATCCTTTTTCTTCTGCCTTGGCGTATTCAATAATATTTTTCTTTACTTTAACATCTGCAAAGAAAAGCCTTTTAAACCCATTAACTATATTTCTTAATGTAATATGCTTTTTTAATGACTTACCAGAGTAATTTTTAATCATATTAAGTAGCTTTAGTCTGCTTTTTGTGAATATGTAATTATCATCATAAATCTGATAGTAAATATTCTTTTCTTCAGCAAGCTCCATAATCTTAATAAGGCTATCTTTATCAAGATAGTGGCTTTTAATTAGATTACCATGTTTATCAGTAACTTGGGCGCCATTGCAGCCTATTACTGCTGCCGAGTTTATTATTCCATTATCACTTAAAACCGATCTGGCTGATGCATAAGGCCTGCCAGTTACAATTGCAAACTCAACTCCTGCATCCATTGCTTTTTTTACTGCCTCAACGTTTTTTGCGGGAATCTCTCCCACACTATTTAATAGGGTTCCATCCATATCACTTGCAATCAATTTATACAAATACAATCACCCTTGCTTTACATATTATTTGCATTGCTTTTATCCCAATATATTTCTAAAACGTCTCCGTCTTTTAGCCTTTGTGTGTAATCAGCCTTTCCACCATTTAATTTAAGTACAATTATTCCTCTTGGCTTTGATAAATCAAAGTCTATATACTTGAAAATATCGACAAATATATTTTCTTTTCCAGCCATATCCACTGTTTTGCCGTTTACCGTAACAGTGGTTGTATCTAAATTAGAGTTAGACTTTAAATGGTTTGAAGAAGTGCTATTATCTATAAATTGAGGTTGTATGTTATTAACATCAGGTTTATCTTCTATTAAAACATTGTCCCCCTCTTTAATCATATAACTAGAGTCTACCTCTTTTTTATTAACATATAATGCTTTTTTTGAAAAGCTTATTTTATTTATGGCTGCTTGCTCTAATATATTTTGCGGCATTTCAATAAAAAGACTGTCTCCATCTTTTATATCGGTATCATAACCAACATTTTTACCATTTATAGTGCACATAGGCTCAATGGATTTTGATCTTCCATTTAAACTATAATTAATTGAATGGTATTCTGTCAAGCAATCATTAACCTTTAGCGATGCATCCTTTCCATTCTTGGCATCCACTATCTTTATATAGTCTCCATCTTTAATATTTGACATAAGGTTTGAGCAATTATCATTTATATATATTAAAGGAGAAATGCCCTGTTCTCCTAGTACCTTTTTCTTTTCTCCATTTAGTGTATAACTTATGCTCTTTCCACTTTTCCCAAGCAGGGATATTGGGTTATAACCTATAAGGCTAAGGCCTTCTCCTAGACTTAAATCTCCTGAATTAAATATGCTGTACTCCCTATTATTTAAGTATATCCTTATAAAGTGATGGCCCGCTTTTTTATATGCAATCATTGCAATACCTACAACGGTTACTCCTTCAGGACCTTCTAATAGTTTGCCATTATACTTTAGGTTAGGTATAGAATTTCTCTCCCTAATTGCTATTCTTTGAGAATCCATGTTAAGCTCCTCTGCAAAGTTTTCCATAAGCTTTGGAAGCTTACTTCCTCCTCCAACGCAAAATACCGCCTTTGGCGATTCTATATTATACTTAAGTATTTCCTTGGAAATATCTTTGGCAAGTTTTTTTGAACCTTCATATATTATAGGCATAATATCTTTTGATTCAAGTGTAACCTTAGAGCCTAAAATATCTTTAAAACTTATCTTTTTCCTTTTACCAATACTAACCTTTCTTTTAATATCCTCTGCAGTTTTAAAATCAACTATGTATTTATCTACTATAGCCTCTGTGACCTCATCCCCTGCAACAGAAACCATTCCATAACTTACAATTGTTCCACCTTTTGTAATTGCAATATCAGACGTTCCAGCCCCAATATCAACTAAAGCTATATTTAATAGTCTTATATTTTCAGGGACTACTGCTTCTATTGCTGCAATAGGTTCTAATGTTAAGCATATGGGATTTAACCCTGCCATATCAAGAACCTTGTATAGGCTGTTGATTACTGTCTGAGGCAAAAAGGTTGCAAGTACATCTGCCCCAATAATGTTTCCCTTTTGGTTTAGAAGGTTTGTTATATGATATCCATTTAGATAATAGGATACAACGCTATACCCTACACAGTAAAAGTCATCTAGGCTTTTTCCCATATCCTTTTTCAGCTCTTTTGTTGCCTCTCCAACTCCAAACATCTCAAGACTATCTATCATCATCTGATCTACTTCAAGTTCATCATAAACCTGCTGCTCAACATGGGTGCACTTAGTCTTTAGAGTCCTTCCTGCAGCAGCTATTGCTACGTTTTTAAGTTCAAAGCCCACTTCATCTTCAAGTTCTTTTTTTACCCTTAAAACGCTTGATGCAACCTCTGCCACGTCATGAACCTGACCGTCAATCATGCATCTGCTGTCATGTTCTGCCATGCTCTCAGCAACTATACTTATATTATTTTCTTCTTTTTTGCATACAATCCCTATAACTGTTCTGGTTCCTATATCAAGTGCAAATAAATATTCATCTTTTATATATCCATCCATAACTACCCTCCTATCCCCAAAAGCACGGATTTACTAATAATTATACAATATTTTCATATGAAACTTCAAGGCTAACAGCCCTTACACTATAGTATATACGCACATTTAAAAAGGCTCAAACTTTAAAAAGTTTGAGCCTCTATTTTTAATATCTTAGTTCAAAATCTCTAGATAAAAGGTTAGTGTAGTAAGATCTTACAGGGCTATAATCAACTATTAAATTTCCCGATAGGTAAAGGGATGTAAGACCTGTTAGATTTTTAAGTGGTGCAATCGACTTTATATTATTATCCCTCAAATCAAGATAACTAAGCCTTATCATATTTGTGAGAGGGGTAATGCTTTCAATACTGCACTCGCTTGCAGTAATATATCTTAAGTTAGTAAACTTTTGTATAGGGCTTATATCTTTTAAGGCTGGGTTATTAGATATATCTAAATAGGAGATATTTGACGCATTTTCAATACCTGAAAGGTTAGTTATTCCCTTCCCATTTAAAGATAATGAACCTAGGGTTAAAAGATCGCTTTTGTATATATTGGTTTGATTATAATTTGTCTTTCCAAAAATCTTTCTAATTTCAAACTCAAGTACTGGATCTTTAAAAGATACTACAGAATCCTCAACAACTCTTAAAGTTAAAGTAACCTTTTTGTTTGGGAAACCTTGTACTTCTCCTGTAAAAGTATAGGTACCTACCTTTCCTATATTATATGATGTATTGCTCCAAGTTACTGGGACTTCCTTTATTGAGCCATCACTTAACCTTACTATAACGGTTGAAGGAAATATATATGTTGAGTTTTTTACCACTTCTGCACTGCAATTATCAAAAGATACTACAACAGGATTTATAATAAGTGTTAATACAGCGCTTCCAGAGTAGCCTTCAACCTTTCCCTCATAATAGTAGGTGCCAGACCTTCCAGTATTTACAAAGGATAAGTTCCAGCTAACTGCAACCTCATCCGTTGTGTTATTTGTTGTTACCACCTTTACCTTCTTTGGCAATTCATATTTTTCGTTTTCATTAATAGTTACTACACTATTATTTATAGATGCAACCCCTGCAGGCAGGCTCTTTAGATAATATTCCGTATCATAGCTTACTGCAGATGTTCCCCCGATTATACGTATCTTTGGTATAACCTTTGATTTTATAAAGCTTTTAGTTACTTCAGGTATTTCCCTGTCAAGGAGTATAATTGGTGATGATGTCTTTTGTGCAAGGGCTGAAGCTGATAAAGCATCAGGGTAGTCTCTTCCTGTTGCCCCATATATAATCCCAAAATCAATATCATCTGAAAATCTCTTAATTACATTTATATTTTTTTCATATTTAGTATTGCCAGTTATTCTTTCGCTGTTTATTAGATTAGAAGAAATACTTTGGCTAATATCACTGGTATTCCCAACAATATATTTACTCATCTGTGTTTTTGATGCAAAGAAGCTTTTTAATGATGGTGTAAGATCCTTTTGGGGTGATAAAATAATAGGCATATCCTTTTTGGCTGCTATTGGTGCAACTGACAGTGCATCTGCAAAGACTTCCCCATTTACAAGAAATACTCCATTTTTTACTCCTACAACACTTGCAATCTTTATGGAGGTTTCGTACCTGTCCTCTCCTCCAATGCGAGTTATTCTTATTCCCATTCCTTTAAGCTGCGCCTCAACGTAATCTGAAATAACCTGGTATCCCCCTACAATATAGACCTGTTTTACCTTTAGCCTTTTTAACTCATCCATGGTTTCATTACTTAGTCTATTTTTCCTAGTTAAAAGTATTGGAGAATTGTTCTTTTTAGCCAGAGGTGCTGCTGACAGTGCATCTGGGAAATTCTCTCCAGTTGCAATTACTGCATAGGAAGATCCATCAGGCCACCCATTTTTGCTAACTTCAATTGCAGTTAGGTATCTGTCATATCCGTCTATTCTTTTAATTTCTGCTGCAGCCTGTGCCTTTACCCCAAACAAAGTGCAAAATATTAAACCTGCTAGGCACATATAGGTTACTCTTTTGATATTTTTAATCAAGAAACTCACCTCTCCTTATATATACGAGACTTTCCTACATATACATTCTATGGATATTCTAGCAGAATACAGAACCATGTTCAACTTACAAAATGGTAACAAAAAAAACAGCCAAGGCTGTTTTTTTTTAATATAGATTATTCATATCTTAAAGCCTCTATAGGGTCGAGCTTGGCTGCTTTGTTTGCAGGATATAACCCAAAAAATATACCTACACCAGATGAGAATAAAAATGATATTATTACAACATTAATAGAAACTGCTGGCACTATATCTATAAACTGAGCTATTAGTGCGCCCACTGATATTCCAAGTACCATTCCAATAGTACCTCCAAATAAGCATAGTATAAGGGATTCTATTAAAAACTGAAGCCGTATATCTTTCATTGTAGCACCTAATGCTTTCCTTA
Organism: Clostridiaceae bacterium UBA5444; assembly: GCA_002426575.1. Taxonomy (GTDB): domain Bacteria; phylum Bacillota; class Clostridia; order Clostridiales; family Oxobacteraceae; genus UBA5444. The sequence continues at coordinate 18,950 of DIRE01000013.1, forward strand.
TACCAATCTCTCTTGTACGTTCCGTTACAGAAACAAGCATTATGTTCATAACGCCTATACCTCCTACAAGAAGGGATATGCCCGCTATAGCGCCTATTACTGCCGTAAACATATTTAGTATGTCATTTATAGTGTCAAGCTCTTTAAATCCTTCCTCTGCAGAATATTTATCCTTTGTGTTATGCCTTACATCAAGAAGCCTTATTATTTTCGATGATGTTTCGCTTGATATAGACATGTCCTTTAAAATAACGCTAAGATGTCCTAATCTTGCATTTGGCATAAGCTTTTGGGATGAGGGTATTGGTACAAATACATACCCAGGCATATTGTCGCCATATTTTGCTGCAAGTGAGCCTGCAGGGTTTTTTATAACTCCACCTATTGTTAAATTAACGCTGCCACTCATTGTGGTTAGGGTTACCTTCTCTCCTACCACGTTTGTTCTGTTAAAAAGCTTTTCTGCAAGGGTATCATCTATAACCGCAGTTGCTACGGCATTTTCTATATCTCTTTCAGTCAAAAATCTGCCATCTACCATATCTATTTTCATAAGCCTAGTATAATCATTAGTGGTAGCTGTTACAGAAACCTGCTTTGATTTGCTTTCAGTTTTTAGTGTACCCATGGTACCAAGGCTTGGCACTACTGCGTCAACATTGCCTATTCTGTCCTTTATGGACTTTACATCATCCATTGTAAAATAATCCCCTGAATCTACATTTTCAGGAGATGAAATTCCTATATTTACAACGTTTGTACCAATTCTCTCAAACTCTCCTGTAAGATAGTTTTTGCCCCCTTGACCAAGGGATACTATAGTAATTACTGAGGATATTCCAATTATTATACCAAGCATTGTAAGAAATGATCTCATCTTGTTTGATATAACATTTTGAAATGCTGACTTTAAATTTTCCGTAAAAAACATCTAATCTTCCCCCTTAATTACTGGTTCATCTGATATTATCTGTCCATCTTTAAATACTACCACCCTTTTTGTATAGGCTGCAATATCAGGCTCATGGGTTACCATAACAACAGTTACACCCTCTTTATTTAACTTACCGAATATATCCATTATCTCTTCGCTGGATTTACTGTCTAAGTTTCCAGTAGGCTCATCAGCAAGAATTATTGCAGGGTCGTTTACTAAAGCCCTTGCAATTGCAACTCTCTGTTTCTGCCCTCCTGAAAGCTCATTAGGTTTGTGGTTCATTCTAGCAGAAAGTCCAACCTTCTCTAATGCATCCTTAGCCTTTTTTGTTCTTTCTGAGCTAGGAACTTTGGCGTACACCATTGGAAGCTCAACGTTTTGCAGTGCAGTAAGCTTTGGAAGCAGATTAAATGCCTGAAACACAAAGCCAATTTTTTTATTTCTTATATCTGCAAGGCTATTGTCATCTAAAAGTGATACATCTACCCCATCTAATATATATTTACCCTTAGATAATCTATCAAGGCAGCCTAATATATTCATAAGAGTTGATTTTCCTGAACCTGAGGCACCCATTATTGCAACATACTCATTCTTTTGTATACTAAGATTTATATCCTTTAAAGCTGTAACCTTTACAACTCCCGTATCATAAACCTTGTATAAATTATCTGTCTCTATAATCATAGTATCTACCTCTTATCTATTATCAAATCTCCATCTTTTAAATCTTCAGTTGGATTTACTACAACCTTATCGCCAATTGCAATTCCATTTAGAACCTCTATATCAAAGTCTCCTTCAATTCCTGTTTCTATATACCTTTTTACTGCCTTTCCGTCTTCAGATACAAATACATATTTTTTACCGTTATTTTCAGTCTTAACTGCCTCGAAATTAACTGCAATTATATCTGGCAGCTCTTTTACCACAATATCTGCATCTGCTTCATATCCAACCTTTATATGTTCATCAGCGTTTTTAATATCTATGGTTGCCTGAACCTTTGTCTCTTTATTGGTTCCACTAAATATAACATCTGCCATTGGAGCTATTTTAGATACATTTCCTAAATAGGCGGTATCTATTCCCTTTACCTTTATAGTTGCCTTCTGTCCTGTAGATAGCTTTGTAGAATCATATTGTGACAGGCTTATATTTAGCTTATATAGTGAATTATCACAAACTATTATATTATCTGTTGCACCTGTTGCATCAGTTTTCGCAAATTCTCCTTCTTTAACACCTACCTTCAAAACCTTTCCACTTATATCTGAAGTGTATGTGCTTTCATTTATTTTCTTTTTTAAATTCTCTATATCAAGTTTTAAAGACTCTGCCTGCTGCTTTTGTGCAGCTGCACTGCCTTCCTCTGACTGATTGGTTTTAGCATTATCAAGCTGTATCTTTGCAAGATCAACCTGTTTTGATGCATCGTTTAAGGTTTTTTTAATATTATCTACTTCATCTTTAGGCAGAGCGCCTTTATTGTATGCATCCTGTGCCTTGTCATATTTTGATTTGGTGTAAGCATAATCATCTTTTGCCTTATTATATCCTATCTCCGCCTGTTTTATAGAATTAGAGTTTAGCTTTTCTGCCCCATTTATACTATTCTGCATTGATTTTAGGCTCATATTACTTTTATTAAGCTGATATTCAATATCTGCTGTATCTAATTTAAATAAAGGATCCCCTTTTTTAACCTTTTGTCCTTCCTTCACATAAACTTTAGCTACTTTCTGCTGCATTGGAGGGGTTACAGTTTGAATATTTACAGGCTCTATATTGCCACTTGCCGTAATCACCTGTGACAAATCTCTTTTTTCTACAGTGCTTAGGCTTACTTCCTTTGCCTTAGGCTTTCTAGTTACTGCAACTAGAATTATTGATGCAATTACAGCTAAAATAACTATAATTATAATTGCTTTCTTCCCAATGTGCTTTTTATCTTCCCCATTTAATTCTTTTGAATTTAAGTCCATTGTCCACCTCACCTTTCATATAAGCATATCCTTATAATATCATAACTAAAATATGGCTGATAGTTTTATTCCTATTAAAATAAAAAGCAACCATTAGGCTGCTTTAGCGCTTGATTGCTTTGATGTTTGATGTCTGATGCAAGTATTTATTTTAAAACTCTATCCTCATTTATAATATCGCCTATTTTATTTTTAATCCCCTCGAAATGAGCAAATTTAACCGTTATATTATCAATCTCTGCCTTATGTACTCTATTGCTCTCATCAATAGAAGTTACTACAGAATATATCTCGTCTTGACGTATATTAAGGAGTTCAAGCTGCTTCTTCATTTCTTTCTGCTCATTTTTCACTGCAGATATGTCTTTTTTCATACCTTGCTGCTCTTTTTTTATTCCCGCTATATCTTGCTTCATTCCCGCTATATCTTGCTTCATTCCCGCTATATCTTGCTTCATTCCCAGCATGTCTTGCTTCATACCTTGCTGGTCTTGTTT
>DIRE01000013.1:22633-40830 GCA_002426575.1 Clostridiaceae bacterium UBA5444
CTTGCTTCATTCCCAGCATGTCTTGCTTCATTTCCTGCTGGGTGTTTTCTATTGTATCGAGTTTATACATTACATTTTTGAGTATTGATTTCATTTCTTCATCCATACGAATCACCAACTATCCTTAATATTGTATTTCAATTATATCATCCAACTATCCTACTTTCAATCGAACTTAAGTGAAAATTGTCTGGTAAATTAAGGTTAGCTGTTTGTCAGTTTATTCTACTGTAAGGTTTTTAAATTCTCGCCATTTTGCCATACTTGGACTGTTATGTTTTTATCTTTTGCCTCTGATTTTAGTTTTTCAAGATAGCTTTCTGCAACCTTTATTGCATCGTCTTTATCTGCATCGTAAGTAAATGAAATAGTTGCTATTATCTCTCCATCTCTATAATTTGCAGAGGCTGCCAAAACATCCTTATCCTTTTTCATATTAGCAGAAACTTTTTTATTTAATTCGTCTACATTAAAGTCATCAGCTTGATTCTCATTATCTTCTACTTCTTTATTATCCTTTTTATCTTCATCATTATCAACAACCACATTTGTGTCTTCTTTATTATCTCTATTCTTTTGGCTGCCTAAAGCCATAAGCCCTAATGAAGAACCTATCATTAAAAATGCTAAAAAATACACAAGCCATTTACTAGCAGCAGATTTTCTTTTCATTATATCCCCTCCATAACGTTAACGCATCTAGTGCAATGTGAATCATTTTATATATCAACTACCATTTTACATAAAGATGAAGTATTTGTCTACATTATTAATTTCATACAGCCAATGTGGTAACTCCTGCCATAACTCAACTAAAAACTGCCAGCCACTTTTGGTTAAGTTATGGCTATTGTTGGAATAACTCAACTAAATGGTGGCAGGCAGTTTTTTGTTTAGGTTAGGTTTTTTGTGGAAATAATTATTAATACAATTATATGGAGAGTGATGCCAATGTCATCTAGAGAAAGAATTATTTACAATGGTGCTATTTATCATGTTTATCAAAGGGGAAACAATAGGGAATATGTATTTAGCTATGATGATGTGAAAAAGTTCATAATAGATCAGATTAAAAAATACAATGACAAATTTGATTTTGAACTGCTTGCTTACTGCATTATGGATAACCATTATCACCTTATTATAAGGACATTTGAACATTCAATTAGCGAGATAATGTTTAATATAAATAATGTATTAGGTAAAGCGTTAAACAATAGGCTAGGAAGAAAGGGACACTTATTTGAAGGAAGGTTTAAGAGCGAATTAGTTGATACTGAAGAGTATTTGATATGGCTTTTAAGATATGTTCATAGAAATCCTGTTAGGGCACATATGTGCAAGACTGTTAATGAATATTATTGGAGCAGCAATTATTTGTATAGGGGCGAATACGATTCAAATGTTAATACAGATTTTATTTTAGATATGCTATCAAATGATAGGAAAAAAGCAATTAGTATATATAAAGGGCTTATGACATCAACAGGATTTGATGATGATAAGGCTCAGGATTTTGAAATAATTAAAGATAAATTTAAGCTAACTGAAAAGTATCTTGTAGTAGAGAGAAGAGACAATACTCCAAGTTGTGATATCAGGAAAACAATAGATGAAATAATTAATATACTAAATATACATGAATCTCAAATAACTCAAATAAAATCTGGATGCAGAGCAAGGGCACTTACACCCATAAAGAAAAAGATAATTGAAGCCACCTTGCAGCATAAATACAGCTTAAAAGAAATTTCCAACTACCTAAACTGCAGCCCCTCGGCCCTATCTCATTTATTAAAATAGCTATGGTGGCTACAAATGGCAAAACTCAATCACAAGGTGGCTGGCATTTTTGGTTTGAGTTTTGGATGTAAGTGGCAAAACTCAACCAAATGTTGGCTGGCAGTTATTAATTTAGTTTTGGTTATTATTGGGTCAATTCCCCTTTGATAACGATAAGGCTCGCCAACTGAAAAAACTTGTGGTGGATAGAGAAGAAGATATACCTAAACTACCATGCATCGGTTACGTGCATGCTAATAGTTTAACCAGTATATCCCAAAACTCAATCGCAAGGTGGCTGGCATTTTTGGTTTGAGTTTTGGTCCATATAATGTATACTAATACACTGATATGCAGTTATGCTTAAAAAACGCCTCATTTTTCGGAGGTTTCCTTGGCACTATCGACCCGCACCCGGGACTTTCACCCGTTAGACTGCGCCCATGCCGGGCGCACACTAAAAAAAGAAGGAAACCATCCAGTTCCCTTCTTTTTAAATAACTTACTATTTTTTTATTAGCCTATTCCTACTTTATTATTACCTTAAATGCTAATACTTTATTGTTTGTAGTTACTACAGTCATAGTGTAAGAATTGCCTTGTTTAAGATCTTTAAGCTCATTACCATCTGTTGTATTTGTAATGATAGCATTTGATATCATATCTGGTGTAACGGCTATTTCTTTTCCATATTGGTCAGTGAATTTTATTAATTGTACTGCTAAAGTCTTTGGATCTTCTGGTTTTGCATTAGCAAGTGCAACTGATATTGTGTTATCACTTTCTACGGTTGCAATATTATCAACATCCTGTAATTCCATTTTGTCAATGGCTGGATCAACCTTTGAAACTACAAGTTTTCCAACTAATGGAGTTGCGTTAGGTGCATCAACAGTTACTATAAATGAAACTTCTCTTTCTGCATTATCGCCCCAAGCAAATCCAACTTTTGAAGTCAATTTACCTGCATCATACTTAACAAAACTGTCATTTACTACTACAGTATAATAACTTGTTGGTACAGCTACCTTTGAACCATCAGATAGTACACCATTAACTACAAGTTTAGTATCTGAAACTTCATAAACTTTCTTTAATTCTGCTAGTTCATATGAAGCTATATCATCTTTTACTACTGTTCTTGCAGTAAATGTATAATCACTATTTTTAACCTTTTCAGTTCCTTTATAAAGTGCTAGGGTGATAGTTGATGATCCTTTAGCTTTTCCATCAAAAACCTTACCAATAGCATCTATTGTACCGTTATCAGTACCACCAATTGAAACTTTGCTAGCATCTGAAGATGTAGCTTTGATTGTATACGTATCTAAATCAATGTCTCTACCATACTGATCTATAACTATAACATTTGAGTCCTTCATAGTTGCGCTTGCATCTTTAGCATAAACCTTTGTAAAGTCTTTTATGCCTGAAATTACCGAAGGCACAGCAGGTTTCTTAACATTAATTGTAAGGTTAGCATACTTTTGTGTACCTGAAAGGACTGGTATTATAATTGTTCCCTCTGTTGGGGTTACCCTTTTATCACTTATAACTAATTTGTCTTTACCTGTTACATAATTCTTAACAAATTTAATATCAAATCCTTGAGGTTTTGTGATAGTAACCTTGCCCTCAAGATCACTTACAACTGGCTTTCCAAATTGATCTACAGCTGTAAATGGTATTTCTACATTTTGATCACCAGCAGCAAATACTGATGGTGCAGTTAAAGTTATTGTATCTACCTTAACTTCTGACTTAACTACTACATCAAAAACAGCTCTATTCCCAGTTGTCTTTGAGATTAGACTAACTTGTGATGTTCCTGTTGTGTATCCATTACCACTATATGGTTGAACCTTTAATGTTACCTTATTATTTCCTTCTTTGATCAATGCTGGTTCTGTACCAGATTTAGCAACATCTGCTACTGTTGGATTTGAAACTGTAACCATAACATCTTGACTTACATCAGCAGGATCTTCCATCTTATTCCCATATTGATCTTTTGCTTCAACTACTAAGTAAAAGTTCTCAGTTCCACCGTTTACTAATTCCTTTTTATCAGGATTATAGATTGAAGTTATTGCTACTTCAGATACTCTTGCTGGAGCACCAACTGTAAGTACTGAAGAAGCATAAGTTCCTGAGCTTGCATGAACAATAGTTACATTTATTTTCTCACCAATAACATAAGGAGCAGCAGTATAGTTTAATGTAATTGTACCCCCAGAAACAGGGTTAGTTACACTACCCTTTCCAGCTGAAACATTTACACTTTCGTTATCAGATATATCTTCTCCATATTGGTTTAATACTTCGTATCCTACTGTAATAGTTTTTGAATCTCCTCTTCCTATAGTTGCTACATCACTTGTAAACTGAACCTTTGCTACCTTTTCATCAGTAACAGTTACTGTACCTACTAACTCTTGATCATCATATTTTACTGTAACAGTGTAAGTACCTTCTGTAAGGCTGCTTGCCATCTCAAGTACTGCAGACTTTTTATTCTCTGCAAGCTTAACTTCCTTGATATTAGCTACTACTGAGCCTTTTTTAACTGATACAGTTAACTTATCTTTTTCAACTGGTTTGTTGAACTCAACTTCTATCTTCTTAGCTCCAGTTGCTTTAGTTGAAGTTAGTCTTAAAGCTCCACCAAATAATTCATCAATTACTGCTTCAGGTATAGCTTTTTCTCCACCGAGAACAAAAACTTCAGTTTTTCCTGTTACTTTTGCATCTACAAACTTCTTTGTAGATGGGTCAACTGATTTTTTGCCAACTAAAACTATAGGTGAGTTTGTCTTAGCAGCTAATGCTGAACCTGCAAGTGCGTCAGCAAAGTCTTCTCCAGTTGCTACATAAACTTTGTCATACTTAACATCTTCAAATGCGCCAAGTACTGCAGCATTTGTAGAATATCTGTTTGCTCCTGATAATCTTGTTGAATTTTCAAGAGCTTTTTCAACTTTGTCTGATACAACTGCTGTTCCACCTATAACATAGGATTTAGTTAAGTCTAAATCTTTTGTATAGTCTGCAACAACTTTAGGAAGAGCTGTCTTTCCTGTTAAAAGGATTGGCATTCCTTTGTATGCAGCTATTGAAGAGATTGATAATGAATCAGCGAAAGCACTATCTGCTCCATTTGCTACTGCAACCTCTACAGGAGCTTTTTCTGTCTTAGCAGCAAGTGCCTTAGCAACTTCTACTGATGTTGCATATCTGTCAGCGCCGCTAACACGTTTAACTGTAGCAAACTTTGCAATTTCATCTTCTACTGATTTGCTAACTGCGTTAGTTCCTCCAACGATAATTACGTTCTTAACTTCAAGATCTTTAAGTTCTTTAATAACTGCTACATTGCCTTTTGCGTCTGCTGCACCCTTTTGTGTTAATAGGAGAGGTGCATCATAACTTTTTGCTAGAGGAGCTGCACATAATGCATCTGCAGAGTTACCTCCTGTTGTAATAACTGCTGTGTCGGCTTTTTCCCAGCCAGCTTTTACGATTTCTATAGCTGTATTGTATCTATCAGCTCCATCATACCTCTTTGCTGCAAATGCTGCGCTGCTGAATACTGTCATGGTTAATACCATAGCAAGTGTTAAGCACAGCGTAAGCAACTTTTTGCTTTTCTTATTCATACTAAAAGTCCCCTTTCTAATTTTCTTACAAAGCACAGATGTGAGTGGCTTTGTAGTTTCATTGTTGTTAATATTTGGGTTTACAAGTATCACCCCTCACCCCCTCTCACCAGTCGGTAGTATATACCATATATGCCATGTGATATACGATATACCCTTTTATATAATATATCACATCTATTACCAAAAAGCACAATATTTTTCACCCTATATACAGTAATTAGTAGTTGTTTCTATGCTAAAAGCGCTGTAATACTTGGTAATACTGTGGTATATTAAACATTGTACTGTTTAGTAACATATTCCATTACTAGGATAGCATGGTTTATTGTGAAAGTAAATACCTCCTATGTATCCATATACCATGTATATTATTGGGTTCAAGCCCACATACTTCAATAGGTTAAGGGCTGTAAATCATATATTACATTTTGGTTACAATGGGGTAACAATGCAATTACGGAAGTACTTGGTGGACATAAGGGTGAAAAAAAAGCCCTAGGCTGTATTTAAAACCTAGGGCTTCGTGTTAAATTATATTATAAATTCATCTGTAAGTTCTTTAAGCTTTTGTGATGTAACATTTAATTTCTCTGCCATAGCATTTAACTCTTCCACGTATGCTGACTGCTCCTCTACGGATGCGCTTACCTCTTCAGTTGATGCTGCAGTCTCTTCTGATATTGCTGCAATACCATCTATTGACTTTTCGATTCCTTCTTTTCCTTTGTTTATGCTTTCTATGGATATATTTAAATTGTTTATCTTTCCTCCAACTGTTTCCATAGATTCTTCTATTCCATCAAATGCTTCTATGGTCTTCTCTACATAACTTACCTGATCACCTAATGCTACTACTATGTCCTTTGCCAGATTTACAGACTCTTCTGTGCGGCCATTTACGCTTTTTATTATAGTATTTATATTATCTGCAGCCTTCTTGGATTCTCCTGCAAGCTTTCTAACCTCTTCAGCTACAACTGCAAACCCTCTTCCAGCCTCTCCAGCTCTTGCAGCCTCTATGGCAGCATTTAAAGATAGTAGGTTCGTCTGCTCAGATATTGCAGTTATGCTAGATAAAATTGTTTCTATTTCCTTTGTATTTTCTGAGAGTGCACCTATAGCGCCTGAAACTTCCTGTATTACACTTGAGCCTTCCTCAGACTTTTCCTTCAATAAATATACAGACTTTTTTCCGTCTTTAACACTCTCATATGCCTTTATTGAGGCGCCAAGTGCATCATTTGAATAATTAACAACTGAATTTATTTCACCACCAAAGTTGTTGGCTATATCTACTGAATTAGTTGCTTGCTGCGCTTGATCTCCTGCGCCTGCTGCTATTTCCTCAATTACACTTGATACATCAGTTGTAGATACGGAAAGTTGTCCACTGCTTTCATTTACAAGTACGGAGGCATCATAGGTATCACTAACAGCTCCTTTTACAGATGATACAAGGTTCCTTAAATTGGCCACCATTGTATTGAAATTTTTACTAAGCTGACCAAACTCATCTTTTGATTTATGGTTAACTTCTACTCTAAGGTCACCTTTCTCTACTTTATCCATTGCTTCAGATATCTTTATAACTGGCTTTGTGATACTTTTTGAAAGTTTCAATGATGCTCCAATTACAAATATTAAGCAAATTAAGCTAGCTATAATTATTATGCTTTTTATACTATCTGATACACTAGATACTGCTTTATATGGAACTACAGCGATATATCTCCAGCCAGTTTTCTCTGAGCTTGTACATATGCTGAACATCTTTTCCCCTTTATCTTTATATGTAAGTTCCCCTTCTTTAGACTCTAGTGCATGCTTTACTTCCGGCTTACCGCTTATATTTGTTCCAAGAAGCTCTCTATTTGGGTGAGATATTACATTTCCAGCTTCGTCCACTATAAACATATAGCCATCTTTTCCGATCTCTACGCTAGATAATGCCTTCTGAAATACTTCAGGATTTATATTTACCATAAGAACCCCAAGAGGGTTTGATGTTGCCATACTCTTTATCATTCTTACGTTACTTATTATTACATCCTCTCCGCCGCTGTTAAACTCATTTATATGAGGAGGTATCCAAAATGTTGCGCCATTTAGCCCTTCCGCCTTTTTATATACATCAAGGGACTTAATATCCTTATCTTGAAGCTTTATAGTATTTAAATCTGGAACCCCTGTATAGATACCATTTAAGCCGAGTATATACATACTGCCAATTGTGGTATTGTTTAACGATATAGAGTTTAAGTCTTTTCTTATTGATTCTGCTGAAGTATATTTTTCATATAAACTATCGTAATTTTTTTCGAGCTTTTTTTGTATATCACTATCTGAAAAAACCTGCATTGAGTAGTTTTCTACAGTAGATACAATAAAATCTATATAGTTCATATTTTGGTTTAATATTTGCAAAGAAGAATCCACAAATTGACTTTTAGATTCTACATCTGATTTATAAGATGTAACAATTCCAACACAAAGCAATGATGCTAAAGTTATGGACATAAATGAAAGAGATATTTTTTGTGCTATTCCCTTTTTAAATACTACGTTTTTTACGTCATTAAAATTATGAGTATTTTCTTTATTGGGTTTTTCGCCTTTATTTCTTTTAAATAGTTTTATGTCTATAGTCTTATTTTTAGCTTTTTTTCTCTTATCTTTGCTCATGCTCACTTTTGGTATCTTCGGTAATTTCATTTTACTTTGCCCCCTAGGTTTATGCTTTATTGCTTTACTGCTTTTTGCTTTATATATTAAATTTATCGGCAAGACTCTTTAGAACTTGAGATGTAGAGTTTAGCTTTTCTGCCATAGCATTTAGCTCTTCTACATAAGCTGATTGTTCCTCTACTGATGCGCTTACCTCTTCAGTGGATGCTGCAGTCTCTTCTGATATTGCTGCAATGCCATCTATGGTTGTCTCTATTTTGTCTTTGCCTTTGTCTATATTTTCTATTGAATTATTTAGCTCATTTATCTTTTCACCAACAGTTCCCATGGATCCTTCTATCTGATCAAAAGCAGAAATAGTACTATTTACATAATCTATCTGCCCATTAAGGGTCATTACTATTTGCCTTGCAAGTTTCACTGACTCATCTGTACGGCTGTTTACGCTTTTTATTATGGCGTTTATATTCCCCGCCGCATCCTTTGACTCCCCTGCAAGCTTTTTAACCTCCTTTGCTACAACTGCAAAACCTTTTCCAGCATCTCCTGCCCTTGCAGCCTCTATAGCAGCATTTAAAGATAGTAGGTTTGTCTGCTGAGATATTGAGGTTATGCTAGATAGTATGGTTTCTATCTCTTTTGTATTATCAGAAAGAGCTTCTATAGAATCCGATACCTCTTTTATAACTACAGCATTTTGCTCTGATTTTTGCTTTAATGATAATACAGATTTTTTACCATCATCAACTCTTCCTACTGCATCATTTGAAGCATCTAGTGCATCCTTTGAATAGCCAACTACAGAGAGTATCTCCTCGCCAAAACTTTTAGCAGTCCCCACAGAGTTAGTTGCCTGCTGCGCCTGATCCCCTGCCCCTGCTGCTATTTCTTCAATTACACTAGTAACATCAGTTGTTGATATTGCAAGTTGATCACTGCTTTCTTTTACAAGGGTTGAGGCATCATAGGTATCTTCTATTAATCCTTTTACAGAAGATACAAGCTGTCTTAGATTTTTGACCATCTTGTTGAATGTTTTGGTTAACTCTCCAAACTCATCTTTTGATTTATGGTCTACTTCTACGGTAAGGTCTCCATTTTCAACACTAGCCATTGCATTAGATATCTTTATAACTGGATTTGTAATGCTCCTTGATACAAGTAATGATGCTATAACAACAAGTAGTAGACATATTAAACTAATTACTAATATTATGCTTTTTATCTTATCTGAAAGACTTAGCATTTCCTTATATGGAACGACTGCTATATATCTCCATCCAGTCTTTTCAGACTCTGCTGATATGCTAAACATCTTTGTCTTAGTGGTTTCATCAAAGAAAGTGATTTCTTTATTTTCCGATTCAAGTGCATTTTTTACTTCAGGCCTATCTTTAATATTTAGACTTGAAGTTTCTGCATTAGGCTGGCATACAACATTACCCTCACCATCTACTATAAACATATACCCTTCCTTGCCTATTTGTACACTTGACAATGCCTTTTGGAATATATCGGGGTTTATATTTATCATGAGTACACCAAGAGGCTCTGATGTGGAAACACTTCTTAGTAAACGCACATTGCTCATTATAAGTGATGAGCCAGTTGAAAACTCATTTTGGTGAGTTGGAACCCAAAAGTTTTTGCCTGCCTTCTCTTCAGCCTCTTTATAAAAAGCCTCTTCCTTTATATTCTTATCCTCAAAAGCTGACATATTAAAGCTTGGAACCCCTGCTGATATTCCATCAGGGTTTATTATGTATATACTTTCTAGAACTGAGCTATTCATAAATATAGTACTTAACTTCACTCTTACATCTTCACTAGCTCTATACTTGTCATAATCTCCCTCATAAGATTCTGCAAGTTTTTCTTGTATATTAGTGTCTGAAAAAATCTGCATCGAATAGTTATTAATCGTATTTACTATAAAGTCCACATAATTCATGTTTTGATTTAAAATTTCTTTAGTTGAATTTATAAATTGCTGCTTGGATCCCATTTGAGCTCTAGTTGATGCTGCAAGCCCTATGAATATTAATGATGCTAAAGTTATAGCAATAAATGAAACAGCTATCTTTTGCTGTATTCCTTTTTTGAAAAATCCACCATTTGATTTATCTGATTTTGCTTCTTTAGATAGTTTAAATGGTCTTTTGGGTTTTGATTTAGATACTTCTTTGTGTTTTGATCTTTTTGATAACTTTGTTATTTTTGAGAAATTCATTTCCTTTTCAGCCCTCCAATGCATAGTTTCTTTACGTTGTAAAATTCATGGATGCTTACATTATATCACCTTAATGTGTAATTTAATACATTTTGTCAAATTTTAATGAATTATTTATCTTATTGTAAATTGAATATTAAATATGACTTTGAAAAGAATATAACTGGGGTGATATTTATGAATAATAAAAAGTCTATTCACAATCCAAAAAAGCCAATAGAAAAGCATGACACTGCAGCATGGGCAGATATAGAGGATTTAAAGCCAATATCAAGGGTTACTGTTCCCTCAAAGGAGCAGGTTGAAAATGCAAAGGATTGGGTAGATACAAACCAGAAATAATAGGAAAGGATGGCTTATAGCCATCCTTTCTAATTACTTTTGATATTCTGAAAGTCTTATATAGTTTTCATATCTTTCTTTAGCATTCTCTTCTGCTTTAGCAAATAACTCATCAGCTAAATCTTTGTTAATATTTTGGAGAGAGGAATATCTTATCTCTCCTTTTATAAAGTCTATGAAAGGCTTTGTTGGAGGTTTTGAATCTAATGTAAATGGATTTTTCCCCTCCGCTTTAAGATACGGGTTATATCTGTATAGATGCCAATACCCTGATTCTACAGCTTTTTTCTCTTCTTCCATACTGGTTCCCATTCCAGTTTTTATTCCATGGTTTATACATGGAGAGTATGCAATTATCAGGGAAGGGCCATTATACTTTTCAGCCTCTGTTATGGTCTTTATGGTGTGGTTCATATTTGCGCCCATAGCAATTTGAGCTACATATACATAACCATAGCTAATGGCCATAAGCCCTAGGTCCTTCTTTTTCACTCTTTTGCCTGATGCTGCAAACTTTGCAAGTGCAGCTGTTGGGGTTGATTTTGATGATTGCCCTCCAGTATTTGAGTAAACCTCTGTATCAAGCACTAGTATATTTACATTATCTCCAGATGCTAAAACATGGTCTAAACCTCCATAACCAATATCATAGGCCCAGCCATCCCCTCCAATTATCCACTGAGACTTCTTGGTCAAGAAATCCTTTTTGCTCATTATTTCTTTGATAATTTTATTTCCCGAGTAATTATGTTTTTTTAAGACTTCTAATAAGTTTTCTGTTGCCTTTTTTGAGTCTTCCCTGCTGTCCATGGAATCTATCCACTGTCTAAATGCTTCTTTTATATTGTTTCCTATGGATGAGTTTATGCCTTCTATCATTAATTCTTTTATTCTCTGTCTTATTTGCCTTTGAGCAAGGTACATTCCATATCCGTATTCTGCATTATCTTCAAATAATGAGTTCCCCCAGGCAGGTCCTTTTCCATATTGGTTTTTGGTATAGGGAATAGATGGTGCTGAGGCCCCATATATTGATGAACAGCCTGTTGCATTAGCTATCATCATGCTGTCTCCATAAAGCTGCGTTATAAGCTTTATATAAGGGGTTTCACCGCAGCCTGGGCATGCTCCATTATACTCAAATAGAGGTACCGAAAATTGGCTTCCCTTTAGCGTTTTTTTGTCTATTATATTGTCTTTTACAGATATCTTTGACGCATATCTAAAGTTGTCTGCTTCATTTGCTATTTCTATTTCAGCATCTTTCATTACTAATGCTTTGCCAGGGGCTGGGCATACATCTGCACAGTTTCCGCATCCAGTGCAATCTAATGGGCTTACCTGTATTCTATATTTTAATCCTTCCAGCCCTTTTCCTACTGCATCCTTTGTTTTAAATGTATCAGGCGTCTTTTGTACCTCTTCTTCATCTAATAGGTAAGGTCTAATTACTGCATGGGGACAAACAAAGGAGCATTGATTGCACTGTATACATTTATCAATCTGCCACTCTGGGATTAAAATAGCTATTCCTCTTTTTTCAAAGGCAGTGGTTCCTGTTGGGAATGTTCCATCTTCCATTCCCTTAAATGCACTTACAGGCAGTTCATCCCCTTCAAGCTTAGCCATTGGAATTTGTATCTTTTCAACAAAAGAAGGAATATCATATTTTACTTTTTCATCTTCTCCTTTTCCCCAGCTGCTTGGTATATACACCCTGTTTAAAGATTCTATTCCCCTTGAAACAGCAGCGTAATTCATTTCAACTATTTTTTGACCTTTTCTGCCATAGTTTTTTTCTATCGAGCTTTTTAGATATTTTTCTGCATCTTCTATTGGTATTACGTTGGTAAGCTTAAAAAAGGCTGACTGCATTACCATGTTTATTCTTCCGCCAAGTCCAATTTCCCCCGCTATTTTAATTGCATCTATTGTGTAGAAATTAATTTTATTTTTCCATAGATATCTTTTTATGCTGTTTGGCAGGTTCTTTTCAAGCTCTTCTCCCTCCCAAGGACAGTTGAGCAGAAATATGCCACCCTTTTTAAGCCCCTTAAGCAAATCATAGTTATATATAAATGTTTTGTTATGACAGGCAACATAATCTGAATGATATACAAGGTAGGATGATTTTATAGGGCTTTTGCCAAATCTTAAATGGGATACCGTGGTGCCTCCAGATTTTTTGCTGTCATAGGAAAAGTATCCTTGCACATAAAGATCAGTGTTATTCCCTATTATCTTTATAGCACTTTTATTTGCGCCTACGGTTCCATCAGAGCCAAGTCCCCAGAATTTGCAGCTTATGGTACCTTCAGGGGTGGTCTCTATATTTTCCATGCTCTTTAGGGATGTATTTGTTACATCATCCACTATTCCTATTGTAAAGTTGGTCTTAGGTTCCTTTCTGTCAAGGTTGTCAAACACTGATAGTATCTGGCTTGGAGTTGTATCCTTTGAACCAAGCCCATACCTTCCCCCAACTATTGTAGGCCTTAAAAGCCTCGACTTTGATCCATTACCATTAAACATGCTTACCACGTCAAGGTATAAGGGCTCACCAGGAGATCCAGGCTCTTTTGTTCTATCAAGTACAGCTATTTTTTTAACTGTATTAGGCAAGGCTTTAAAGAAATACTTTTCTGAGAAAGGCCTGTATAGATGAACCTTAATTAACCCCACCTTTTCTCCCTTTTTTATTAGATAGTCTATAACTTCCTCTATAGTGTTGCACACGGATCCAATTGCAACTATTATGTTTTCTGCATCCTTTACTCCATAAAAATCAAAAGGATGGTACTCTCTTTTCGTTACATCCATTATTTTCTTGAAGTAATCCTCTACTATATCAGGGACGGCGTTATAGAAGGGGTTTGAGGCTTCCCTTCCTTGAAAATATATATCAGGGTTTTGGGCTGTACCCCTAACCTCTGGCCTTTCAGGATTTAATCCCCTATTTCTAAATTCCAAAACTGCTTGATTGTCTATTAATCCTTCTAGCACGTTGTAATCTATGGTTTCTATTTTCTGTATCTCGTGGGATGTTCTAAATCCATCAAAAAAATGTATAAATGGTACCCTTGATTTAATGGCTGAAAGATGAGCCACGCATCCTATATCCATTGCCTCTTGAACACTGCTGGATGCTAAAAGTGCTGCCCCTGTTTGTCTGCAGGCCAAAACGTCTTGGTGATCCCCAAATATTGAAAGTGCATGGGCTGCAAGTGCTCTTGCACTTACATGGAGCACCCCTGGAAGTAGTTCTCCAGCCATTTTGTATATATTAGGTATCATAAGAAGAAGGCCTTGTGATGCTGTATATGTCGTGGTTAGTGCTCCAGCAGCTAAAGAACCATGAACTGCTCCTGCGGCACCAGCTTCAGACTGCATCTCAACTACATTTACTGTTTGGCCAAATATATTCTTTTTGCCTGCTGCTGCCCATTCATCTACATCCTCTGCCATTGGGGATGAAGGCGTTATAGGGTATATTGCTGCAACTTCTGTAAAAGCATAGGAAGCATATGCCGCTGCTCCATTTCCATCCATTGTCTTCATTACTTTTTTCATAATCCAACCTCCTTATGTAAAATAACAATACATATAGTTTATTATTGGATTAATATTTATTTTTTATGTAACAAAAAACTAGCTCATAAATATTAAGAGCTAGTTTTTCCACTATTTAAATATTTCTTTTTTTAATCTGAGTGCTGGAGGGGTAATAGCTATTCCTCCCAATGCAGTTTCCTTAAGTTCCGATGGCAACTGTTTCCCAACCTTATACATTGCCCAAACTACTTCATCAAATGGTATTTTACTTTTAACACCACATATTGCTAAATCCGCAGTAGTCAAAGCACTTACCGTTCCTGCTATATTTCTTTTAGCACATGGTACTTCAACAAGTCCTGCCACTGGATCACAAACAAGTCCTAAAATATTTTTTATTACTATAGCAGCTGCATCTAATGCTTGTTCTACAGTACCTCCCATCATCTCCACTACTGCAGCTGATGCCATAGCAGCAGCTGAGCCGCACTCAGCTTGGCATCCGCCTTCTGCTCCTGCCATAGTAGCATTTTTAGCTATAATTATTCCAACTCCTGCAGCAGTAAATAAAGCCTGTACTAATTCATCTTCTGATTTATTTAATTTTTCTCCTGCTGATAAAATTGCTGCTGGTAAAATTCCACAAGAACCAGCTGTTGGACAAGCAACTATTTTTCCCATAGCAGCATTAACTTCTGAAGATGATATGGCTCTTGCCATGGCACTTACCATAAATTCTCCTGTTAGTGTATTACCACTTTGAGCATATTTTTTAAGCTTTAATGCATCTCCACCTATCAGCCCACTTACAGACTTTACATTATTTTCTTGTGCATAACTTGAAGAGCTTATCATAACATTTAAATTTTGTCTCATCTTTTCTATTACTTTTTCTCTGCTTAGCCCACTTTTTTCAATCTCTTCTCCTAGTGTATATTCCCATATAGTTATATTTTTTTTATTACATACTTCAATTAATTCCTTGCCCTTTGAAACAAACATATTAAATATCTCCTTCTACAATTGGATTTATAAATTTTACGTTTTCAATTTCTGGAATAACCTTTATTTTATCAATTATTTCACGAGGTATTAAGTTATCAGTTTCCAGTGCCATAGTAGCGTCTCTACCTTTACTATTCCTATAAACTCTCATATTTGCTATGTTCATTTTTTCCTCATATAAAATTGAAGTTATTTTTGCTATTACACCCGGAGTATCTCTATGCTTAGTTATTAGTGTTGGATAGTCCCCTGTAAACTCTACTTCCTGTCCGTCTATGTCAAAAATAACTATGTTGCCTCCTCCAATAGATGAACCAGCTATTACAGATACCTGTCCATCTTCTTTTGTTATTATAAATTTTACTGTATTAGGATGTACATCTCCTAAATCTGTCTCTGTAAATACTAAATCTATTCCTTGTTCCTCTGCTATTTCAAAAGATTTTTTTAAATTTTCATCCCAAGGGTCCATTCTAAGTATACCAGCTACCAAAGCTTTATCTGTTCCATGCCCTTTATAAGTTTTAGCAAAAGAACCATGAAGTAAAAATTCTACTTTTTTTATTCCGCCCCCTGCAATTATGCTGGCTACTTTTGCCAATCTGGCAGCTCCAGCTGTATGAGAGCTGGATGGTCCTATCATTATAGGACCAACTATATCAAATACACCAAATTCCTTCATGTTTTCCCTCCACAATAATAAATTTAAGCATATTATTATGCACATATCAATTCATTTGAATAAGCCTATATATTATATATAATTTTATTATATATCAAATTTATACTTTGTCATCATATTTTTAACAGATGTATATCAATTATAGTACAATTATCCATTGAGCATACAATTGTTCGCCACTATAATACTCCATATTACATAATTGTAAAACTTTTATATTGTGGCCCATTTATGGTTGTATTTTAAAATTTGATGTGATATATTTTATTTAAATAGAACTTTGTATTAATTAATTCATACAAAATATCAATAATTTTTAAATGATTAATCCATTAATGTATACTGTTGTTTCAAGTAATTAAAAATTATACTGGGGGTAATATTTATGAGTAGTAAAAAATTCAAGTTAGGCTTAATTCCAAAAATAGTAATCGGTATCATAATTGGTGTAATAATCGGTAGTTTCTGTCCAGTCTGGTTCACAAGAATCTTTGTTACATTTAGCTCCATATTTGGTAACTTCTTAGGATTTGTAATTCCACTTCTTATAGTAGGCTTTGTAACAGCTGGTATTGCTGAACTTGGTACTGGTGCTGGTAAACTTTTAGGTATAACTGTAGGTATAGCCTATGGATTTACATTGATTTCAGGTTTTTTTGCATATGGTGTGGGAAAAACATTATTACCATCCATAGTCACTGCTGATAGTGCTAGAAATATAGCTTCTGCTGCAAAGGATTTGAAACCTTTTTTTACAATAGACATGCCACCTATTATGGGAGTTATGACAGCTCTTATATTAGCTTTTTTATTAGGTTTAGGTATTGCAGCAATTGATAGTGATCCTCTTAGAAAAATAGCTGAAGATTTTCAAGCAATTATTACCAAAGTAATTGAAAATGTTATTATACCTT
Organism: Clostridiaceae bacterium UBA5444; assembly: GCA_002426575.1. Classification (GTDB taxonomy): domain Bacteria; phylum Bacillota; class Clostridia; order Clostridiales; family Oxobacteraceae; genus UBA5444. The sequence continues at coordinate 39,485 of DIRE01000013.1, forward strand.
TACTTCCTATTCATATAATAGGTATATTTGGCAACATGACATATACTGGACAAGTTGCCACTGTATTTTCAGTATTCTGGAAAGCATTTATAATAATAATTTGTTGTCATCTAATTATAATATTATTTCAATTTGCAATTGGCTGCTCCGTAAGCAAAAAGAATTTATTTAGTTGTTTGAAATCACAAATACCTGGATATTTAACTGCTTTAGGAACTCAATCCTCAGCTGCAACTATCCCTGTTAATTTAAAGTGTTCAGAAAGCATGGGGATTTCTAAAGGAATAAGGGAATTTGTTATACCTCTTTGTGCTACCACACATATGTCAGGCAGTACAATTACTATAACTACCTGTGCTATGGCAGTCATGATGCTTAATAGCATGCCTGTAACCTTAAGCACTTTTGCCGGATTTATAGCAATGTTAGGGGTTTCAATAGTTGCTGCTCCTGGTGTACCAGGTGGTGCAATTATGGCTTCATTAGGAGTTTTGGAATCAATTTTAGGCTTCAGTAAGCCAATGCTTTCACTAATGATTGCACTATATATAGCTCAAGATAGTTTCGGAACAGCTTGCAATGTTTCAGGAGACCAAGCTGTTGCAATGATTGTTGATACTATTCAAGAAAAATCTTCTACTAAGGTGGATAAAAAAACTACTGCAAAAGCATAAACATATTAAAAAGCATGTGTTTACATCAAGTAAACACATGCTTTTTAATTAATCATATTTAACTTTAAGCATTGAACACAACAATTAAAAGCATTTTAAATCTTTCACTGGCTAACAATGCATGAGAAATTCCTGCTGGCATTGCAATGGTTTCACCTTTTTTTACATTGAATTTATTTTCTCCTATTGTTATTTCAGCTTCACCATCGATTATATAAACTAGTGCATCCCCTCCTGAAGAATGAGAACTTATTTCTTCTCCCTTATCAAATGAAAATAATGTTAAACTTAAATTTTTTCCTTGTGCAAGGGTTCTGCTAATTACCTTGCCTTCTTGATAATCTACCAATCCTTCCATATTTAAAGGTACTTCAAAATCAATATTCTTAATAAAGTGCTTATCCATAATTTTTCCTCCTTAAAATAAAATTACGAGTTTTACTAATCTATTGATATTTTTCTTATTAGTTTTAATATAATACGTTTTATTCCAATATTCAGTAACTATGGTTACCATGTCACAAAAATATAAAGGCATATGCCTATCATTACCATATTAAAATTCATGTTTATTTTCTCCTAAACAATATAAGTTTATTCTTAACTTTTTTGGCTGTAACATTTTAACGATTTCTATCATATTTTTTAGTATTAGTAATTTATTTTAGGAGG
>DIRE01000044.1:0-8092 GCA_002426575.1 Clostridiaceae bacterium UBA5444
TGGTACCTATTTCATTTTTCATGCCAGATATATCGTCTTTTATAGGAGCTAATTTTTCATCTAATAAGCTGCTTAAAGCATTGAACAATTCTTTATCCATTAGCTATCACCCAATCTTATTTTTAAATATAATTGTAATTTTATATTACTAGACGATTTGAGATTTTGCAAGTGAAATTTAAGGCATAATAAGTATAAGAATCATAATAAGTTGAAAGTCATGGCAATCTTAGGCAATAGCAAGTAATTTGATCTTATGTAATATTCTTTATATAATTAGAAAAGGTACTTTTATTATTGTAAAGTTATTTTGAGAAAAGAGATGAAGAAATATGAAAAAGATACTTATTATTGAGGACGATAGAAAAATACGTGAGGAGCTTTCAGAATTTCTTTCAAAGAATGGTTATACATACGATGCTCCTTGCGAGTTTGATAATATAATAGAATATGCGCTTAAAAGTAATTCTGATCTTTATTTACTTGATATAAACCTTCCCGTATTTGATGGCTATTATATATGTCGGGAGATAAGGAAAAAGTCAGATGTACCAATAATTGTAGTTACAAGCAGGGACGCAGAGATAGATGAACTTATGGCTATGAATCTTGGTGCTGATGATTTTATTGCAAAACCTTATAATACCCAGATACTGCTTGCTCATATTTCTTCAGTAATAAAAAGGACTTCAAAGATAACTGTAGTAGATAGAATTGATTGTGGAGATTTTTCTATTAATCTTTCAAGGAGTAGTATAGAATGTAGGGGAGAAGAATATGAGCTTACTAAGAATGAGCTTAAGATACTTACAGCCTTATATGAAAAAAGAGGCGCTATTGTAAGCCGTGAGGAGCTTATGATTGAGCTATGGAATGATGATATGTTTATTGATGATAATACTCTAACCGTTAACATAAACAGACTAAGAAAAAAACTTGAAGATATAGGACTAAAAGATGTAATAGAAACAAAAAGAGGACAGGGGTATATGGTAAGGTGATTATATATGACTATTTATGATTTCTTTAAAGAAAAAGCATTATATATTGTATGCCACACTCTGGTAACTATTTTAACTGTACTCATAATATGGATCTTAAATCCTGTTGGAGGGCAGGCATTATCAGTGTTTATAGGCACTTTGTATGTAATCTGTGTGTCCATTCCACTAGTATTTGAATATAGGCAGAAAAAAAGCTTTTATGAAAATATTATACATATATTTAATTCTCTTGATAAGAAAAATCTTATAGCAGAAATGGTGGAGCCTCCTTCTTTTAGAGAAGGTATAATTTTATACGATATAATAAGAGGATCAAATAAAGCAATGATAGAGGAGATAAACAAATATAAATATATGAGTGAGGAATATAGAGAATACATAGAGCTTTGGGTACATGAAATAAAAACACCTATATCATCTTCAAAGTTAATAGCTCAAAATCATAAAAATAATATTACAGATAGTATATATGAAGAGCTTGAAAAGGTGGAAGGCCTTGTAGAACAAGTTTTATTTTATTCAAGAAGCAATAATGTAGAAAAAGATTATATAATAAAGGGAATAGATTTAAAAGGGCTATGTTTTACTGTTTTAAAAAAGAATTCAAAATTGTTTATACAAAATGCAATTAAGGTTACAATAGATAATTTAGAGGGAAATGCCTTTTCTGATTCTAAGTGGCTTGAGTTTATATTAACTCAGATACTTACAAACTCAGTAAAGTATTCAAATAAGCCTAATGGAGAGGTTAAAATTTCTTCTAAGATAATGGAAAATAGTATAGTGCTTTCAATAAAAGACAATGGCAGTGGAATTAAAGAAAGCGAGATTCCAAGAATATTTGACAAAGGCTTTACAGGCACTAATGGAAGAAAAAATGAACGTTCAACTGGTATGGGACTCTATATATGTAAAAAGCTTTGCGACAAATTAGGCCTTGCTATAATGGCGGACTCTAAATATGGTGAAGGAACAGAAGTTAGTATAATATTTCCTAAGGGTTCTATGACAGATGTAAGATAAAGGCGGACTTTTAAAAATCCGCCTTTTATTTATTGTTACAGAAATGTAAGGCTTGTGTAATATAAAGTTATGGAAGGGAAAAACTTATTATAATAAAATAGAACCATCATAGAGATGGAGGAATACAAAATGAAAGAAGTATTAAAAGTTTCAAACATTGAAAAATATTATGGAAATAAAAGTAACCTTACAAAAGCTATTGATAACGTCAGCTTTTCAGTTAATGAGGGGGAATTCGTAGGTATAATGGGCGCATCTGGAAGTGGAAAAACCACACTTTTAAACTGTATATCTACAATTGATACCGTAACAAGTGGTCATATTTATATTAGGGATATGGATATAACTGAAATGAAAAGCCGCGACCTTGCACGATTTAGACGTGAAGAGCTAGGATTTGTATTTCAGGATTTCAACCTTTTAGATACTTTAACAGGTTTTGAAAATATAATACTAACTCTTACAATATCAGGGGTTAACCATAAAGAGGCAGAAAAAAGGGTACTAGATGTTGCAAATAAACTTGATATAGCTGATATACTTTCAAAATACCCATATGAGATGTCAGGTGGACAGAGACAGAGAGTTGCAGCGGCAAGGGCAATAATATCAAACCCTGCAATGATACTTGCAGATGAGCCTACAGGAGCCCTAGATTCAAAATCAGCGCGCATGCTTCTTGAAAGTTTTGAAAATCTAAATAATAAGCTTAAGGCCACCATTTTAATGGTTACCCATGATGCTTTTACTGCAAGCTACTGTAGCAGGATACTTTTCATAAAGGATGGCAGGATATTTAATGAGCTAATAAAAGGAGAAAGCAGCAGAAAGGAATTCTTTAATAAAATAATTGACGTTGTAACCCTTCTTGGAGGTGACGCAACAAATGTTTTTTAAGTTGTCACTTAAAAATGTACGCAAAAGCTTTAAAAATTATGCACTGTATTTTCTTACACTAACATTTGGGGTATGTATATTCTATATATTCAACTCCATAGAAGCACAGAAGGCAATGATGCATATATCTGAATCAACAGCACAGATGATGATGACACTAACAGAACTTATGGGAACGATTTCAGTATTTGTATCAATTATACTTGGATTTTTAATAGTATATGCAAATAATTTTTTAATAAGAAGAAGAAAGAGAGAAATCGGAATCTATATGATACTTGGGATGGAAAAGGGAAAGGTGGCAAAAATACTTGCAGCAGAAACCTTTATAATAGGAATATTGTCCTTAGGCGCAGGCCTTGCTGCAGGGGTGTTTTTGTCTCAAGGACTTTCCGTTGTAACAGCAAAGATTTTTGATGTTGATATGATAGGATACAAATTTATATTTTCTCAGGAGGCTTTTTTAAAAACAATTGTATATTTTGGAATAATATTTTTAATAGTAATGGCTATGAGTATTATTTCTGTATCTAAATATAAGTTGATTGATTTAGTAAATGCTGACAAACAGAACGAAAAGCCAAAGATTAAAAATACTTGGTGTTCAGTTATACTTTTCATATTATCTATTGCATGCATTGGCACCGCTTATAAACTTGTGCTAAAGAATGGCATTAAGATGTTTGATAAAAGGCTACTTTTTGAAATTATATTAGGCTCTATTGGAACATTTTTGTTTTTTGCATCACTATCTGGTTTCTTCCTTAAGGTGATACAATCAAACAAAAAGTTATATTTAAAGGGACTTAATATGTTTATACTACGCCAGATAAATTCAAGGATAAATAGTGCCCATATATCAATGTCTCTTATATGCCTTATGCTATTTTTTACCATAGGGATACTCTCTACAGGCCTTGGAATGACAGATGTAATGAATAAGTCTTATAAAGAATCCACCCCTTATGATGTTTCTTTTGAAAAAGAGGGCGAAGGAAGTATATATGAAAAGTTTAAAGAATACGGCTTGGATATATATAAATACACGGACGAGTATGTAGAGTTTTCTATGTATCAACATGAAGATAAAAACCTTACAAAGGGACAAATACTCAAAAATTTCAATGATAAAAAGCTTGAGTGGATTAGCGATGAATCCCCCTTATATCTAATTAAGGTATCTGATTATAACAAACTTATGAAACTTCAAGGAAAAGATGGCATAGATTTATCACAAAATCAGGTTGCTGTATTTTCTGATTATACAGAGGCAGTACCAGAGTTAAGGGCGGCTCTTATGGAATTTATTAAAATGAAACACCCTATAAATATATCTAAAAAGGACTATGAAGTGTATCCAAAGTTGTTGACAGATGCTGTGGTTACAGGCCCAGTAAGCAATATAGTGGTAGCGATTGTAGTACCTGATGATGTAACTTACAAAAGCTCTGTATTTAATACAATGATCAGTTTTAACTGTAACCGCAGCAGTAATAGCTTTGATGCTCAGGACAAATTAGAGAAAGAACTTATTTCATTAGATAAAAAGTACAATGACAAAAAGGATTTGATGATGATAGAAGGGGCAACAAAGAATGTGGTTAAATCTATGTTAGCAGGTACAAATGCAATAATAGCATTTGTAGGAATATACCTGGGATTAATCTTTCTTATAACAAGTGCTGCAATACTTGCACTTCAGCAGCTTTCAGAGGCTGCGGACAATAGAAGCAGATACAATATATTGAAAAAGGTAGGCAGTGACGATAAACTTATTAACCGTGCATTATTTAAACAGATAGCAATATATTTTATGATGCCTCTTGCTTTGGCATGTGTACATTCTGTAGTTGGGATTAAGGTGGCAAATGATATTGTAAAAACAATGGGGCATATAAATGCAATAGGTAATATAATCATAACTGCAGTACTTATTTTGGTTGTTTATGGCTCATATTTTACTGCAACTTATTTTAGCAGTAAAAGGATTATTTTGAAGTGAGATATTTAATGACGTTACCTAGGATCATTACAAACGATAATGATTCTAGGTAATTCCAATTATAGAGTATTTGGGATATAATATAAAAGGTAAAAGCTAAGAGCTAAAAAGTAAAAGGTAAACTTAGGGGGTGATAGGGTGGATATTAAGACTAGAGAAGATGTTGTTTCGGTACTTAATATGCCTTTTGATGAATTTGAGAAAACTGTGAAGAAACAAGCTTTTTATACGCTTATTGAATCTAAGAAAAATAAGGTTTTGGTTTCGGGAATGATAGCCTATGATAATATCTGCAAAAACTGGTGCACATACTGCGGAATGAGAGCAGGAAATAACAAGTTAAAGAGATATAGGCTAAGTTTAAATGATATATTTGATATTGAGAACCAAATCAAGAAAGCAGGGCTGCATAGTGTTTTCCTTATATCAGGGGAAGATCCAAAGTATGATTTTAATGACATTTTAAAAATGGTAAGGCATGCAAAAGATATTGGGCTTTTTGTAATACTTGCAGCTGGAGAGCAATCATTGGATGGATTTAAAGCCTTGAAAGAAGCTGGGCTTGATGAATATGCGTTAAAATATGAGACACAAAATAGAGAGTTATTTAATAAAATTAAGCCATCTACAACCTTTGATAAGAGAATGGAGGCAATCTACAATGTGAAAGAAGCTGGATTAAAACTTGGCTCTGGAAGCATAGTGGATTTTCCTCATCAGACCATAGAGAATATTGCAGATGATATAATGCTTGCTTATGAATTAAAAATTAACTGGGCTCCAATTATACCTTACATACCAGTTCCAGGGACTCCATTAGCAGGGGAAGGAAAAGCGGGCAACATTTTTATTATGCAGAAGGTTATTTCTATATTAAGAATAATGCTTCCCGATGTAAATATTACTGCACAGCAGCCTGGAGAAGATTTAAGGAAAGGCCTTGGAGACTTTGAAGGCAATAAAAATGCAATACTTGCAGGGGCAAACGTACTGTTTGCAGATATGACCCCAAAAGAAGATAAGGAAAACTTTGCAGTTATAAACAACAGGATGTTAAACGAGGTTGAAAGGATAGATGATATTATAAAGTCAGTAGGTATGGAAAGACAATAAGTATATAACAGATCCAGTTGAAGGTAATATAAACTATACCAAAGTTGTATGACAGTATATGTTTTGTTAAAGAAATAAAAGATCAGCATAGGAGGAGTATATGAAAGATAACATAGTTAGAATTTATGAAATTGGGGGAAACCCAACTTATGATCTAGCCGCTGAAGAATTAAAAAAATATATACAGCTTATAGATGAAAACTCTAAGGTGGTTATAGAATTTAAAGGTGAATATGATTCTTCCTTAAAAGGAATTTGGATGGGGTTATTTGGGAACATTTTTTCAAAGCCTCCTATTTTGGTAGAGAATAAAGATTTAGATGATGCTTTTTATATAGATATGAATGCGACCGAAGGTATTATTTCTGCCTCTAATAGCAGAGCTTTGCTTATGGCTGTATATAAATATCTGCAAGGTGCTGGATGCAGATTTATACGGCCAGGCAGCCAGGGAGAGTATATACCAAATTTATCAATTGAAGACATTGTAGTAAAGGTTGAAGAAAAGGCTTCTTATAGGTTTAGGGGTATATGTATAGAAGGTACTGTAAGTTATGAAAATGTATATGATGTGATAGAGTGGTGCCCTAAAGTAGGATTTAACAGTTATTTCATTCAGTTTAAAGATGCTTATACATTTTTCGAGAAGTGGTATAAGGGAGAATACAACCCTTTGAAAAAAGGGAGAGAGTTTACTTTAGAGGAATCAAAGGTATTAACAGGTAAATTGAAAAAGGAAATAAAGAGAAGGGGTCTATTATATCATGGAGTCGGACACGGATGGACATGTGAACCTTTTGGAATAAGTGCCCTGCCTTCAGAGCAAAAAACATTTGATGTACCAGATAATATGAAAGGTTATCTAGCTGAATTAGATGGGGAAAGAGAGTTTTTTAATGGAATACCTGTTAATACTAATCTTTGTTATTCTAATAAGGAAGTTAGAAATATAATAATTAACTCTATAATAGACTATCTAGATAAAGAAAAAGATATAGATTATTTACATTTATGGCTGGCAGATGGAATGAACAACCATTGTGAGTGTGAAGAATGCAAAAAGCTTCTACCTTCAGATTATTATGTGATGTTATTAAATGAACTTGATGAAGCTTTAAAACATAAAAATATCCAAACTAAAATTGTTTTTCTAATTTATGTGGACTTGCTTTGGAAGCCAATTAAAGAGAAAATTAAAAACCCTGATAGATTCATAATGATGTTTGCACCCATAACTAGAGAGTTTAAAGATTCCTTTAAGGCTAACCAAGATTCTGTGGAGTTAAGCCCATATAATAGGAATAAGTTAAAGTATCCTAAGTCTATAAAAGAAAACGTAGCATTTTTAAAGACATGGAAGGATTATTTTAAGGGAGACAGTTTTGACTTTGATTACCACCTTGTTTGGGAACATTATTATGATCCAGGCTATTATAGAATAGCTAAAATTATGTATGAAGACGTAGTAAATCTAAAAGATATTGGCCTAAATGGTATGATTAGCTGCCAGATGCAAAGGGCTTTTTTACCTACTGCACTTGTAAATTATACTATGGCTAAAGCCCTCTGGAATAGGGAAATCACTTTTGAGGAAATTTGCAATGAGTATTATAACGCAGCTTTTGGGAAAAATGCCGAAACCATTAAGAATTACCTAAAAGAACTATCGCAGACTTTTGATAGTGATTATGTCAAAGGTGAAAAAGGCGAGATAGATGAAGCAGCGGCATCAAGATTTAAACAAGCCATTGATTTAATTCATTTAAATATGGAATTTATAGATGGAAATTCAGAGACTAATGATGGCAGAAATTTATCTTATTCTTATTTAAAAATTCATGGCAAAATAGCAGAATATTATTGCTCAATGCTCTTATATAGAGCTGAAGGTAACAGAGATAAAAAACTAGAGGAGTGGAATAAACTAAAGAAGTTTTTATACCAAGAAGAAGATTATATCCAAAAAGTATTTGATGTGAACCAATTTATTTCAACCGTAAATGGGGCATTAAAATTGGATAAGTAAGAAGTAAGAAGTAATAGTTGTGGTGAA
>DIRE01000044.1:8298-12285 GCA_002426575.1 Clostridiaceae bacterium UBA5444
CTGAATTTTTTCATAAACTCTTACATTTTACCTCTTAGTTCTTACTTATTTTTACTTATCTTTCTTTTACGCCTCTTTCTCTTCTTTGAATGCAGTTTAGCACGTATTAACAGTATAAGTATTAAAAATGCTATAAAGTATTTATAATTCTTATATAGGAAATAGATAATATCATCTGCGAATGTTCTTTTTCTAATGTCTTCTCCTGCTTTTAGATTTATTTCTGCAATGTGGTTTTCATCAAGAGTGTATAAAGCCTTTCCGATTATTTGATCTTTTGATATAGAAGATAATATTTTTAGCATTTCACCATTTTGAGATTCAGATATAAATTTATCGTCCCATACTATTTTTTGTGTGATTTTATTTATATCATCTTTATTTACAATATCATTAAACTCCTCTGCAGCGATTGCATGTAAAATATCAGGCTGGTTTAGCCCTTGACCCTCTACTTTACTTGTGTGTATAATATCTTCTTTAGATACTAGGTCATGGTATTTAAAATTATTAAAACCATATTCAAATAAGCCTTTTGAGTATACCCATCTATCCTTTTCATTAGAATTTAGTACTACAGATATAAGATCAAGCCCATCTTTTGAGGCTGATGATACCAAGCAGTAACCAGCATCTGAAGTATATCCTGTTTTTATGCCTGTAGCATATGGATAATAATATTTATTAATAGTTTTATTTAATAGACAATTGCTGTTTGCCCATTCATGGGTTATATTTGTCTTAGAACCTTCCCCACCTAATACGCTTATATCCCCAGTTTTATAATTATTGGTTGCTACAACCTCTCTAAAAGTTTGATTTTTCATTGCCTCTCTTGCAATAATAGCTAAATCTTTTGCCGTGGTATAATGATTTGGGTCATGGTAACCATGAGGGTTTGTAAAATTAGAATTACTAGCTCCAAGCTGTTTAGCACGATCATTCATTAATTTGCAAAAGCTGCTAATTGCGTCATCTACACTAACAGAAGAATTATTGTTTATTTTTCGCCCAATATATACTGCCCCCGTTAAGGCAGCATCATTGCCTGAGGGAAGCATTAACCCCATAAGAATATCTCTTAATGGTATCTGCTCACCTACCTTTAAGTTTGCCTTACTTGAATCCCATGGAATCTTTTTTACTTCATCACCCACAGTTACAGTATCATCTAAATCCCCATTTTCAATTATTAAAAGAGCGGTTAATATTTTAGTTGTACTAGCAGGGTAGAGTCTGTTATTGGAGTTTTTCTCAAACAGAACATTCCCGTATTTCCCATCTATTAAAATTGCGCCTTTAGCATCAGTACAAAGATTAGATGGCGGATTATAGGCTTTAGCTGTTATAGAAGTCATTCCACTAATCGGAACAAATAATAGTGCGAATATGAGTATTGGTATACATATTTGTTTAATCATTGACCTAAATAAGCTCTTTTTCATTTTGATCACCTTTTAAAATTAATTTATTAGTAATTGCATATGAAGCTTCATTATCTATATCTGATAACGCTATAAAGTTCTTTAATAATATATCATTTAGCGTAGTTTTTGTAAACGGATGTACTAGTAATAGGTATGCTTATACATAAAAACTAATGTATAAAATAATAATCAAAATACCATGGATTATTTTTAAATAAATGCTAATAATAAGCTTTAGCATTTAGAATTTTACGAGGTGATAAAATTGAGAATACCAAACCATATTGGAGTTATTCCTGATGGGAATAGAAGGTGGGCAGCATCAAGGCAAATGCCTAAGGAAAAGGGATATTTAGTAGGGCTTAACCCTGGTTTAAGTCTTTTTAAGTTATGTAAAGAGGTGGGCGTTAAGGAACTTACATATTATGGGTTTACTATGGAGAATACTAAAAGACCAGCTATTCAGAGAATAGCATTTACAGAGGCCTGTGTAGAGGCAGTGAAAATGATTTCAAAAGAGGATGCCTCTTTGCTCGTGGTTGGAAATACAAATTCGCCAATGTTTCCTAAAGAGCTGCTTCCTTATACTATAAGAAAAAACATTGGAGAAGGGGGGATGAAAGTTAATTTTTTAGTTAATTATGGATGGGAGTGGGATTTAAATTACTTAAAATCAGCTAATAGTGACGTTAAAAATGTACATGGGTTTATTCACTCCTATGATGTATCAAGGGTTGATTTAATAATGCGTTGGGGCGGGAGAAGAAGATTGAGCGGGTTTTTGCCAGTACAGTCAATTTATGCAGACTTTTATGTGATAGATGAATACTGGCCTGATTTTACTGAGGAACAATTTTATGGCGCGTTAAGATGGTATGGAGAACAAGATATAACATTAGGTGGGTAAATTATATAATAAAATGCAGTATTATGGTATAATTATGCTATGCTGCTTAAAAAATAAAGTTAAAATAAAGGAGCATACAGTATACTTATAACTATTACAAAAATATAGAAAATATTTGGACAAGCAATTTGGGTTTTAATGAAAAATATAACTGTTAACAATGAAGCAATATGTGGTATTATAAATAGCGTGCGTAAAATATTAACTATTTGGTATAGTTATATTTTAAAATTGTAGGCATGGAGGCGCAAAGATGGAAAGAACAGTAGGTACAACGGTCAGAGGGGTTAGAACTCCAATCGTTAAAGAAGGAGATGACTTAGTAAACATAGTAGTTGAATCTGTTTTAAAGTCTGCAGAGAGTGAAGATTATAAATTAAATGATAGAGATGTAATAGGGGTCACAGAATCCTTAGTTGCAAGAGCACAAGGAAACTATGCATATATTGAAGATATAACTTATGATGTAGATAGAAAATTTAAAGGAGAAAGCTTAGCAGTAGTTTTCCCTATTTTAAGCAGAAATAGATTTTTTAATATACTTAAAGGAATAATTTCAACTAAAAAGAAGATATATCTATTCCTTAACTATCCTTCAGATGAAGTGGGAAACTGCTTAATGGATATAGATAAGCTTGATGAGGCAGGTATTAATCCTTATAGCGATGTACTTAGTGAAGGAGAATATAGAAAGGTGTTTGGAGAAAAGGTTCTTCATCCTTTTACAGCTATTGATTATGTACATGAATATAAAAAACTTGCCATAGATAATAATGTTGAGATATATTTAGCAAATGATCCTAAAGCAGCATTAAAATATACTAAAGATATATTAGTAGCTAGTATCCATAATAGGGATAGAATTAAAAGGATACTAAAAAGAAGTGGCGCAGAGACAGTTTATGGACTTGATGAAATATTAAATGAACCTGTAAATGGCAGTGGATTTAATCCTGAGTTTGGGCTATTAGGATCCAATAAAGCTTCAGAAAACAGGATAAAACTTTTCCCTAGGGATTCCCAAAGCGTTGTAGAGGAGATACAAAAAGAAATTAAAAATAGAACAGGAAAAAATGTAGAAGTAATGGTATATGGTGACGGTGCTTTTAAGGATCCAGTAGGTAAGATATGGGAGATGGCCGACCCTGTAACATCACCGGGATATACAATGGGTCTTAAAGGAACACCAAATGAAATAAAATTAAAATATATAGCAGATAATGAATTTAATAACCTTAAAAGTTGCGATATGGCTGAGGCAATGAAAAAGAAGATAAAAGAAAAAGAAAATAACCTAGTAGGAAAAGAAGATTCTCTAGGAACTACACCAAGAAGAATTACAGACCTTCTAGGAAGTCTATGCGACTTAACAAGCGGCAGTGGGGACAAAGGAACTCCAATAGTACTAGTCCAAGGATATTTTGATAACTACGCAGTTGAATAATAAGCTGAATAATAGCTTTAAAATTAATGAGGCTGTCGCTTTAACGATTGAATAAATTGATATGCTCCCTTATAGGTAGACAAGTGAAATAATAAAAACTTGTTTGCTTAGGAGGGAGCATATCATATTTAGTGCAACAGCTCCATTAATTTTAGACTTAGTACCCAGGATATGGTAATTTGATTTACTGTAGCAGCGACTTAAATGCC
>DIRE01000044.1:12508-43260 GCA_002426575.1 Clostridiaceae bacterium UBA5444
GGCATTTTGGAGCAGCGGAAGTCAATCAAATTACCATATCCGGTTTAAAAGCCTAAAGTTACTTAAAAAATGAACACAGGGCATTACACCTAAAGGTTGGATAATGTAGTACATATATACTAAAGCGGTATAATGATGTATAATATAGGTACTTAATATATTGTGAAAGGGAGGAAAGTTGATGAAAAGGGTATTATTGCTTTTTTTATTAGGCCTTTTATTAGTTGGATGTACTAATACTAGCGTAAATATAAAAGAAAAAAACAATGATAATTCAAAGGTGAATAAGGAGCAAAATAAGAAGGATGATTCCAAAGAAGGTTCAAAATCTACAGAAGATGTTTTGTATTACATTGATAAGTTAAAAGATGAGGACTTTGTTTCTGTAAGCGGAGACGGTGAAAATCAAAAAATATGGTATACGGCAGCAGAAGAACTTGGAAAGATGGGGAAACATGCAATACCATTTCTTATAAAAAACCTTGATACTAAAAATGATTATGAAAGAGCATTAACGCTATATGCCCTATTACTTGCTTCACAAGATGAAAGCGTAGCTGAATTTACAAATGGGGAGTATATTGATGTAAATTTAGATTTTGATCCTAAGGTTCAAGAGGGATATGTAAAAGTGGCCAAGGCATGGTGGGAAAAATATAAAGGCAATTGGGAATAAAGCCCTCCATATATTGGGAGGCTTTATCCTCAAATTATTGCTTATTGCTTGTTGTTTGTAATTATGTTTAATGCATCTTGCCGCAATTTATAGTCAATATATAGTTATATTTGTCTGCATGCTTTAGTTCATCAGTTATAATTTCAAATACCATATCCCTATAATACCTATACGGAAGCCCTGCTCGTATATCTCTATATTTTTCTACAGCAGCTAGCTCACCAAATAATGCTTTTTTTATTCCATCAATATATGATTTAGGTTTATCAAATTTTACATCTGCAGGTGGGGCAACTTCTTGACAAGTAAAGGCTTTATAAATTTGCCTAAACATTTTATTATGCCTTCTTTCGTCATTCCTTATATCTGTAATTATGTTCTTTTCCTCTTGTGTTGGTGCAACAGATATTAAATAATCATAGAACAATTCATCTTCTCTTTCTCCTTGTATAGCATCTTTTACTAATGCTAATGCTTCTTCTAGTGTTTTATATGGCATTGGCGGATACATACCACAGTGATTCATATAAGGCATATTGAACATATTGACCGTATTTCCTCCTATAATCTATGAGTTACCATAATATAGTATGCTTAATATAGCAGGTAAGTTACTTGAATTATTAAAAAATGTATTAAACTAAAGAGGGGTGTAGTTTATGAAAATAGGATTAATAGGCCTTGGTGTCATAGCACAAAAGGCATATCTTCCAGTAATGTCTACAAAAGAAGGCATAGAACTTATTCTCTGCACTAGGAATAAAGAAACTCTTAATAAGTTGTCAAGCATGTACAATATAAAAAAACTGCTCAAACAGTTGATGAGCTTATAGAAAAGGGCATAGATGCAGCATTTATACATGCAGCAACAAAGGCTCATGTAGAAATTGCAGAAAAATTATTAACAAATGGGGTAAATGTATATGTTGATAAGCCAATAGGATATACATACGAGGAATCAAAAAAGGTGGTGGATCTTGCAAAAGAAAAGAGAAAGATTCTTATGGTTGGATTTAATAGAAGGTTTGCCCCCATGTATAAGAATCTAAAAGCCCAAGGGCCACCTAGTAATATAATATTGCAGAAAAATAGAACCTTTAGCCCAGCTGATGCTAGGGAATTTATATTTGATGATTTTGTTCATGTTGTGGACACTCTTCGCTTCTTTCTCCCAGGAGAAATTGAAGATATAAACATAAAAAAGCTAGAGAAAAAAGGACTATTGTATAGTGTAACTATTGAGCTTACATCTAAGGGATGCAATGCTATTGGAATAATGAACAGGGATAGTGGAATTAATGAGGAGATATTAGAGGTTATAACATCTGGACATAAGTGGAGGGTTAGAGATTTAAATGAAACGATCCATTATTCAAATGGACATGAAGAGGTTATAAGATTTAATGATTGGGAGCCTGTTTTATACAGGAGAGGCTTTTACCAGATAACAGATCATTTCATAGATTCAGTAAAGGAAAAAAGAGAACCGACACCTTCAGCTCATGATTCCCTTATAACCCATGAAATACTTGAGAAAATTGTAAATTATTAAAACACGCTAAAAAAAGTAACTAGTTCAAGTAATAGGTGTTATGTACACAGCTATTTTATACATAACACCTATTTTGGCATAAAAAGCATATCATGGGTAAAAATAATTTATGATTGATTTTGCTAAAGAAAATGTGCGGAACATATTTAAAAGTAATAAATTTAAAGTATTACTTTAGCGTGCAGGGTTATGCTATAATCTTAAATGTATTGTAGAATATATTACAATAGCTTAGCAGAAAGCCCACTGCTTTAGCTATCGGGAGTTTCAGGGAAGAGGTATTATAATATGCTAAAACATGGTTCACAAGTGCTAGGGGATAAGGATTATAAAAGAAATTACATGTTGATGTTTTTAGATAATATTATGTTTACAAATGCAATGACTTTTTTATCTGTAAATGCAGTAATAGCATATTATTTAAATACATTAGGTGCAAGCACTTTGCAGATAAGCCTATCTAGTGCTTTAGTTAGCATTGGCGCTTTTGCTACACAGCCAATATTTGCAAAAAAGGCAATGGAAAATCAGTACAAGCTGGGTATATTCACAAAAGCGTTATATATACAGCGTTTTGTTTTTTTAGCATATATATTAACCATACCATTTTTAGCAGAATCAAATCCTAGCCTCTCCATTATACTTTTTCTTGCATTTTGGTTTATATTCAGCCTTTTTACTGGCGTTTATTCTCCTTTTTATATGAGCCTGCTCTCTAAAATGATACCCCATAGTGAGCAAGGGAAACTTCTTGGATTTGCAGGTGCCATGGGGAATATTATTGCCATAGGTTCATCTTATTTAATAGGTACAATTTTAAAGAAGGTTTCCTTTCCATATAACTACACTATTATTTTTGCAATAGGTATCCTTATACTATTATTAGATGTAGTGGATTTTCAACTAATGAAAGAGATGCCTGATGAAATAACAGATAAGCAAATGAATTTCTTTGAATATATAAAGGATATACCAAATATTCTAAGAAATAATACTAACGTTTTAAAGATAGTTATTGGCAATTGCTTTATAATTATTTCAAATGTTTCTTTAGGCTATTATGCATTATATGCAATCCGTACATATAATGCACAGGCGGAACAGGTGGCACTATTTACAGGAATAGCGGTTACAGTAAATATTTTAGGAAGCGCAGCTTTTGGGCTTATGGCAGATAGATTTGGTCACAAATCCGTACTTAAAATTGCTTCCATGCTTGGAGGGATTGCAGGAGTTATAGTTCTTGGCATTCCAAGTATTTATGCAGTCTATATTGCCTTTGCACTTAGCACTTTATGCCTAAATGGATACAACTTAAGCAGTGGCGTTATTATAGTTCACAACAGCCCTAAGACACAAGTACCTGTTTATATAAGCGCCAATAATATGATCACATTAATTGTATCTTCTGTTGCCATGGTTGCAAGTGGTTATATTATAGACAAGGTATCATTCACACCAATATTTATGGTTATAGGTTTTGCTGGCTTCATAGGATTCATAGTATTTAATATAATAAGTGTTAACAGATAGAAGATTTTTAATTTTTAAAAGAGGTGAATTAATATGTTATACAAAGATTTTGGTAATACTGGGGCAAAGGTTTCAGCGCTAGGTTTTGGTGCCATGAGGCTTCCCATGATTCAAAGAGATGGTAAAAGTTATGTAGATGAAGATAAGGCCATTGAGGTTATTCATAGGGCTTTTGAACTAGGAGTGAATTACATAGACACGGCACCTTATTATTGCGAGGGGCAAAGTGAAATAGCAGTTGGTAAAGCATTAAAAGGTTATAGGGATAAGGTTTATTTATCTACTAAAAACCCTATTGAAGATGCATCCTATGATAATTGGATGAAAAGACTTGAAAAATCATTAAATAAATTAGATGTAGATTACATTGATTTCTATCATATGTGGGGAATTGACTGGAAGACTTATTCTGAAAAGATAGATGTCCCAAACGGACCAATTAAGGCTGCATTAAAGGCAAAAGAACAGGGGCTTATAAAGCATATATCTTTTTCATTCCATGATAAGCCAGAATATATGGCAAAGTTAATTGATACAGGATATTTTGAATCGGTTTTATGCCAATATAATTTGCTTGATAGAACTAATGAGGAAGCAATTGCATATGCTCATGAGAAAGGCCTTGGGGTTGTGATTATGGGACCTGTTGGAGGAGGAAGGCTTGGTGCTCCCTCACCTATAATTCAAAATATGCTAGGCGGAAAAGTAAAAAGTACTGCAGAGATGGCTTTAAGATTTGTGCTTGCAAATAATAACGTGTCAATTGCATTATCTGGAATGAGTACAATTGAGATGGTAGAAGAGAATGCAAAAGTTGCTTCAATTAAGGGGACGCTTACAGAGGATGAAAAAGTAAAAGTGCAAGAGATGATGGCAGAAAATAAAAAATTAGAAGAGCTTTACTGCACTGGCTGCAATTATTGTATGCCATGTCCTCAAGGAATTAATATACCATATATATTTAGGCTTATGAATTATAATAGGGTATATGGACTTAAGGAATACGCAATGGAAAAGTATAAAAATCTTAAAACAGAAGGAAATGAAAATGGAAAGGATGCAAGTTACTGCATAGAATGTGGCAGCTGTGAATCAAAGTGCCCTCAACACCTAAAGATTATACAACAATTAAAAGATACTAATAAAGCATTACTGGGGGATTAAAATAGAAAAGGTAGATATTGTGAAAGCTTTTCATAATTAAACCCAAAACAAAATAGCAATATTAGAGCCGGTAATTCAAATTACCGGCTTTTGCCATTTATTAAACTTTATATCTTCTTTGATATAAAAGATATGAGGCTTTTCAAGCTTTTAGAAATTGTAGTTAGCATATATATAAGATTTGATGACTACTTACAAAAAGCAGTAATAAAAATATTCATGGACTTTATCATTGATTCTGTATGATTATACGAACCCTTATGTGCACACCAATCATAAAAGATTCCCCTTGAAAATTTTTGTAGCTCATTAACAATAGAATCTGCCGAGTATTCTGTTGTTAATAAGCCGTCTGCTTGTGTTTTTTCAATAATCGCACAAAGATGATTAGGCATTGTTCGATCTTTATCGAAGAGAAAATGATTTTCAATGGTAATTTGGTTTTTATAGATCTGAGTCATAAATTCTACACCCATTTTGCAGGCTATTTCGGATTGCACTTTGAAAATATACAGTATCTGTTC
Source organism: Clostridiaceae bacterium UBA5444 (assembly GCA_002426575.1). Lineage (GTDB taxonomy): Bacteria > Bacillota > Clostridia > Clostridiales > Oxobacteraceae > UBA5444. The sequence goes on from DIRE01000044.1 coordinate 17,958, forward strand.
TCTGAAATCTCCCCCACAGGAATTCTGTTCAATGATTTCGGCTTCTTCTCTGTCCGCATCTTTATAGGCAGACATTATAAGATCATCTTTGGACGGAAAGTAATGGTAGAAAGTACCTACTGAACATTTCGCACTTTTGCAAATGTCCGATATAGAGACATTCTCAAATCCTTTGTTATTGATAAGCTTCATAGCAGAATCAAAGATGCGTTTCCTTGATTCTGCTGCTTGCTGCTGTCTTTTTGTTATGTTTTTTGTGTTATTCATATACAACTTCACCTGCTTGATATTTATAAATGCATTACTGCTTTCATGTACACCTATAGTATATACCATTCCTATATCAATTCATTATTTAAGCCCCCTCCATCTCTTTTATTTTTCTATATAAGGTTCTTGTACTTATTCCTAACTCTTTAGCAGCCTCATCTTTGCCTTTTCCATCATATCCGTGTTTGTCTAAGGCTTCTTTAATTGTATTCATTTCTAAATCTTTTACCTTTGTTTTAATTTCTAAGCTGCAGGAGTATGTATTCTTTAAAAAGTTTTCTGGTAAGCTGTCTGGAGTTATAATAGAACTTGATTCCATGTTGACTGCATGCTCAACTATATTTTCAAGTTCTCTTACATTGCCTGGCCAATCATAAAGCTTGAACATATCCATTACATCAGGTGAGAAATTATCAATATGCCTTTTTAATTCTAAATTGTATTTATTTAAAAAATGCATGGCAAGTATTTCTATATCATCTTTGCGGTATTTAAGAGGGGGTATATTAAGAGGTATAACATTTAGCCGGTAATATAAATCCATCCTAAACTCATCCTTTTGAACCATATCTTCTAAGTCTCTATTTGTAGCTGCAATAATTCGCACATCAATTGGAATAGAGCTTATGCCCCCTACCCTAGTTATCTCTTTATCTTGAAGCACTCTAAGCAGTTTTGACTGCATGTATATTGGCATATCACCTATTTCATCTAAGAATATGGTGCCCTTATTAGCAAGTTCAAATTGGCCTAGCTTTCCACCTCTTTTAGCTCCTGTAAATGCACCATCATCATATCCAAATAATTCGCTTTCCAATAGATTATCAGGGATACATGAGCAGTTTATAGGTATAAATGGATACAAGGAGCGGTTGCTATTATAATGTATTGCTTTTGCAAAAAGCTCTTTTCCGGTACCTGTTTCTCCTGTTATTAAAACTGTAGATGTGCTGTTGGCTATTTTCTCAACCTTTGTTTTAAGTAATTTTATTTCTGCACTATTTCCTATTATGCTGTTTTGCAAATAGCTTGTATATATTTTATTCTCTACATTTTTGGCTAATATTTTATTGAAATTTTGATCTACTTGAACAACGGCACCAATGAACTTATTATTCTGCATTATTGGAATGGAAGAAACCTTAGCAGATAAACTTTTACTATTAACTGGCTTGTTTAGAAAAAGAGTTCCATCAAGTATCTCCATAATGGTTTGGTATGGAAGAAGATGAGTAAGAGTCTTTTCATCCTTTGAGCATTGCGGGAAAAGTTTAAGTGCTGATGGGTTGCAGTGGGTTACGACTCCTTGATTGTTAATTGTAAAAAAGCTGTCTGTAGATAAATCTATAATTGACTGGAGGGTTTTGTCAGAATAATTAATTTGATTATACTGACTTTGCTGCATCGCAAAAGTTCCAATCAAATTAGAGGTTTCAGCCAAAATATCCATATACGTGTTAAGGTCTTTATTTAGCCTTTCCTCTCCTTCCTTAGTAAAGGAGGTTATAGAAATTACACCAATTGACTGCCCATTTATTTGTATGGAATTTAATATTTCTATGGTAGATGGACAGTGATCCTTAAACCGACACCCATAACAAGAAGTCATAAAGCCTGGCTTGCTTACAAGTGCGTTTCCATTTGACAATACTTCCTCAAGAGGAGGAGTATGTACGGCATTGCCTTTTTGCTCAACATATTCTTTGGTACTAACAAGAAGATGGCATTTATCATCAAACACTGCAGCTTCTACATTTATAGAGCTGCAAAGAGCGGTAATTATGCTCTGTATGCTTGGCCTTATTTGGTTTAGCGAAACCATATACATCCCCTCACTATACTTTTTTTAAAATGCTATGTTCACTATATAATTATAACAGTTGCTGCAAAGTATGGCAATAACATTGACAACTATGTCAAGATTATTGTGAAAAGTTAGAAAATAAAATTGAATTAAATTAAATGTATTATTATTAAAGCCCATAAAGTTATGAGAATAGCTGATTATATAAACAAATTGTAAATAAAAAATAATAAAGAAATGTTGGCATGTATTTTGCTACATATAAATGCAGGTTCGTTATATTTTATATAGGAGGAGGCCTTTGTATGGAAAGAAACAGAAATGTTTTATCTCTAGATGGTAAAGTAGCAGTAATTTCGGGTGCAGCATCAGGAATTGGTTATGCCTCTGCCAAGCTTATGGCAGACTTTGGCGCTAAGGTTGTAATGCTTGATATAAATCAGTCTTTAGGCAAAGAAGCAGTACATAATATTTCTCTATCAGGAGGCATGGCAGAATTTATTGAGTGCGATGTTACATCTAGAGAGGACTGTGAGAAAGCAATAAATAAGGCTAAAGAGCTATTTGGAAGAGTAGATATATTGTTTAATAATGCAGGGGTTGCAATAAGAAAAAATGTAGTTGAGTTAGATGAAAAGGATTGGGATTTGGTTGTAGATGTTTCCTTAAAAGGCGCCTATCTTTTATCAAAATACGCAATACCTATTATGGCAGAAGGTGGAGGAGGAAGCATTATTAATACTGGTTCAGGATGGGGATTAAAAGGAGGAGATAATGCGGCAGCATATTGTGCAGCTAAAGGGGGACTAGTTAATTTAACTAGGGCAATGGCAATAGATCATGGAAAAGAAAATATAAGGGTAAATTGTGTTTGCCCAGGGGACACTGATACACCTCTTTTAAGAAGTGAGGGAAAGCAATTAGGTATTGAAGAAGATTTATTTTTAAAGTCATCAGCAAAAGGAAGACCCATTGAAAGGTTAGGTACACCAGATGATATAGCAAATGCAGTACTGTTTTTTGCAAGTAATCTTTCAACATGGATTACAGGGTCAACACTTATTGTAGATGGCGGAGGGTTAGCATAATATAAAACAAAAAAATAGGAGAAGATTCATATGACAAATAGAGGATATAAATATCATCCATATATTCCAAATTCAGTTCCTAATGTTCAAGAGGAAATGTTAAAAGAAATAGGACTAAAAAGTATTGAAGATTTACATGAAGATATACCAGAGGATCTGACTTTAAAAGGAGAAATGAATATACCAGCTCCTTTCAAATCAGAGTATGAGCTTAAAAGGCATTTAGAAGGGGTACTAAATAAAAATAAAACCTGCACGGAATACGTAAATTTTCTAGGTGGAGGTTGCTGGCAGCACTATGTACCTGCAGTGTGTGATGAAATAAACACAAGGGCAGAGTTTTTAACTGCATATGGGGGAGAACCATATGAGGATCATGGAAGGTTCCAAGCACTCTTTGAATATCAAAGCCTTGTTGCAGAATTAGTTGATATGGACGTTGTAAATGTGCCCACTATTGATTGGGGCCAGGCTACTGCAACAGCTATAAGGATGGCATCAAGAATAAATGGAAGAGGGGAAGTTATAGTCCCTAGAACCATATGCCCAGATAGGCTTATGATTATACAAAACTACTGTAGCCCTGATATAAAATGTGTATTCGTAGATTATAACGAAATAACTGGTCAGATGGATATTGAAGATTTAAAGGCCAAGATATCTAGTAATACAACTGCAGTATACTTTGAAAACCCTTCATTTTTGGGCTTTATAGAGGGACAAGGAGAAGAGATATCTAAAATAGCCCACAAAATTGGAGCAGAATGTATAGTTGGAGTGGATCCTATATCTTTAGGGGTTTTAGAGGCACCAGTTAATTATGGAGCAGATATAGTGTGTGGAGATCTCCAGCCTTTAGGAATCCATATGAATTATGGAGGAGGGCAGTCAGGCTTTATTGCTACAAGGGATGAAGAAAAATATGTAATGGAATATCCATCAAGACTTTTTGGAATAACACCAACCACGGTAGAAGGTGAGTATGGATTTGGTGATGTTGCATATGATAGAACCTCTTTTGCTAAAAGAGAGGGAGGAAAAGAATATGTAGGAACCCAAACAGCACTTTGGGGTATAACTTCTGGAGTATTTTTATCACTAGTTGGCCCTAAGGGAATATGGGAAATTGGACAGACCATAATGCAAAACTCCCAGTATGCAATAAATAAACTGTCAGAGATTAAGAATGTTAATGGATCCTTATTTAATTCATGTAATTTTAAAGAGTTTATAGTGGATTTTAATGCTACAGGTAAAAGCGTAGAAGATATAAATAAAGAACTTTTAGATAAAAAAATATTTGGAGGTATTGATTTATCAAATACATTTAAAGAGCTTGGGCAAGTATCTTTATACTCTGTAACCGAAGTTCATTCCAAGGAAGATATTGATAATTTGGTTAAAGCTATAAAAGAAATATTAGAGCCCTAGACTTATTATAATCGAAAGGAAAGTTTGCCATGGATACCACAAATACATTTAAACGAATAAATAGAGAACGTAAATTAAGGAAATTTCATCAAGCTAAATGGGATGAACCTATTATATTTGAATTAAGCAAAGAAGGAGAAAGAGGCATAGGGATTCCTAAAGCTGATGAGAAAATTGCAGAATGTGTTGGAGATGGAGTTTCAAAGATTCCAGAGTCAATGAAGAGAAAAAAAGAGCCTAATCTTCCAGAAGTGGCTCAAGCTAGAGTTTTAATGCACTTTCTGCATCTATCCCAAGAAACCTTAGGGGCAGACCTTAACATTGATATAGGTCAAGGAACTTGTACAATGAAATACAGCCCCAAAATTAATGAACAGATTTCAAGGATTCCTAAAATGACGGAGATCCATCCTCTTCAAGATGAATCCACTGTACAGGGAATATTAGAGGTAATGTATAACCTCGATTTAATTATGAGAGAAATATCAGGTATGGATAGGTTCTCTTTCCAATCAGGAGGGGGAAGTCAGGCTGCAATGCTTATGGCATCTATAGTAAGAGCAGCACATAAAGCTAATGGAGATGAAAAAAGAGATGAAATAATTACGACCATATTCTCTCATCCATCAGATGCGGCGGCATATGCATTAATGGGGTATAAGATTATTACAATATACCCTGATAAAGACGGATATCCAGACCTAGAAGCTTTAAAAGGTGCACTTTCAAGTAAAACAGCTGGACTTGTAATTACAAACCCTGAGGACACTGGAGTGTATAATCCTAGAATAAAAGAGTTTACGGCACTTGTCCATAATGCTGGAGGAATATGCGCCTATGATCAGGCTAATGCTAATGGACTTTTGGGAATTACAAGGGCAAGAGAAGCTGGATTTGATATGTGCTTTTTTAACCTCCATAAGACCTTTTCAACACCTCATGGATGTGGTGGCCCTGCAACCGGGGCTGTAGGAGTTACAAAGGAACTCGAAAGGTTTTTGCCTATACCCCAAGTTGAGTTTGATGGAGATAAATATTATTTAGACTATAACATACCTGATACCGTAGGAAAGGTAAGAAGCTTCTACGGAGTGCCTCAGGTTATGCTAAAGGCTTATTCTTGGATTAGAAGCCTAGGGACTGAAGGGCTATATGAGGTTGCTAAAGTGGCAGTTTTAAACAACAATTATCTTTATAAAAAAGTTACGGAAATAAAGGGCGTTGAAGCGCCTTATGCTAAGGGAAGGCAGCGTGTAGAGCAGGTGCGCTATAGCCTTAATACATTAACTAAAGATACAGGTGTTACTAGTGAAGATGTACAAAGAAGGATGTTTGATTATGGAATGCATTATTGGACTAGTCACCATCCATATATTGTACCTCAGCCTTTTACACTAGAACCGACAGAATCCTATTCTAAAGATGAACTAGATGAATATATAGAGGTTTTAGAACAGATATCGAAGGATTCTTATGAAAATCCAGAGCTAATAAAAGGGGCACCTTATAATAGTGTGGTTCATAGAATTGATGAAACTACCCTTGATGATCCTGAAAAATGGGCAATTACTTGGAGAGCTTACTTAAAAAAGACTATAAAAGATGAGTAGAGGGAAAAGCCATGATAAAACAATCGTATTACAATCAAAAGGATTGGGAAAACATAGATTTGCTTCATAGAAATCGTATGAAGAGCCGTGCATATTTTATATCTTGCCAAAGTATTGAAGAGGCAATTAATTATGACAGGGGAAGTAGTGGCAGGTTTAAGTCTTTAAATGGATCATGGAAATTTAATTATTCTTCTTGCCCTGAATCCGCTTTAGAGAATTTTTTTAGTGAAGGGTACGATGTAAGCGGGTGGGACGATATAAAGGTTCCTAGCAATTGGCAGATGGAAGGCTATGGAAGGCCTCATTATACAGATTTGTACTACCCATTTCCAATAGACCCTCCAAGGGTTTCTTCAGAGAATCCAACAGGCTTATATAGGCGCGAATTTTATATACCCAAAAGTTGGGATGGGGATCAAATAGTTTTAAGATTTGATGGAGTGGATAGTGCATTTCATGTATGGATTAATGGCAATGAGGTTGGATACAGCAAGGGAAGCAGGCTTCCATCAGAGTTTGATATAACAAAATATATACGTATAGGCGAAAATAGTATATCTGTTAAGGTGTATCAGTTTTGTGATGGAAGCTATATTGAAGACCAGGATATGTGGTGGCTAAGCGGAATATTTAGAGATGTATCCCTGCTTGCAAGACATAAGGTTCATATAAATGATTTAACAATAGTAACAGAATTAGATGGTGAATATAAAGATTCAAATTTAAATATAAAAATAGAATTAGAAAACTATTCTATGGAGGCTGCTAGAGGAATAAAAGTTGAAGTTATGTTATTAGATGGGGAATACCAAGAAGCAGCAAAAAAGGCTGTGGTAGATGATGTATGCATTGAAGGGGGCAGCACAAAAGATCTTAATATAGAAATACCAGTAAATGCCCCTCATAAATGGTCTGCTGAAAACCCTTATCTTTATGATGTTATAATATCCATTAAAGATAAGGAAGATAGGGTTTTAGAGGTTATACCTCATAAAATAGGGTTTCGAAATATAGAAGTCAAAAATGGAAACTTCCTAGTAAATGGTGTACCCATTATGATAAAAGGAGTAAACCGTCATGAGTGGCACCCTGACCATGGAAGAGCTGTACCTTATGATTGGATGGTTCAGGATGTAATACTTATGAAGAGACATAACATAAATGCAGTCAGGACATCCCATTACACAAACGATGTAAGATTTTATGAGCTTTGTGATGAGTATGGGTTGTATGTTATGGATGAGGCTGACCTTGAATGTCATGGGTTTGAGCTAATCGGAGATGAAAATTGTATAAGCAATGACCCTTCGTGGGAGAAGGCATATGTAGATAGAATAGAGAGAATGGTGGAAAGAGATAAAAATCATCCATCAATTATAATGTGGTCCCTTGGAAACGAGTCGGGCTTTGGATGTAACCATGAAGCCATGGCTTCATGGTGCAAAAATAAAGATGCTACAAGGCTAATTCATTATGAGGGAGATATAAATGCAAGTGCAGTCGATGTTGTAAGTACAATGTATTCTTCAGTAGAAAAATTGATAGAGTATGGCAAAAAGACAGATACGAAAAAGCCCCATATACTATGCGAATATGCCCATGCAATGGGAAATGGACCTGGAGGACTTAAGGAATATTGGGATACTTTTTATAAATACAATAGGCTTCAAGGTGGTTTTGTTTGGGAATGGGTAGATCATGGGATTAGAAGATACACAGATACTGGTGAGGAGTATTTTGCATATGGCGGGGATTTTGGAGATGAACCTAATAACTCAAACTTTTGTATAGATGGGCTTGTTCAGCCAAACCATACTCCAACGCCAGGACTTATAGAGTATAAGAAGGTAATAGAGCCTATAAAGGTTTCGAATATTGATATTTCAAGAGGCAGAGTAGAGATTAAAAATTTATATGATTTTTCCACATTAGATTACTTAAATATATCATGGGACCTATTGTGCTATGGCACAATAATACAAAGCGGGACCATTGAAACCCCTCATATTGAGCCTAAAGAGACTAAAGAAATATTAATTCCATTTAATATTCCTAAAGAATATAAAGATAGGGAAGATTATTGGCTTAACATATATTTTACCTTATCTAACGACACATTATGGGCAGAGAAAGGTCATGAAGTGGCTTGGCATCAATTTAAGATTCCAAATAAGCCTAATGAGGACTTAGGTTTAGAGGAAAATAAAATAGATGTAGGATCCATGGAAGAACTAATATGTGAAGACTTAAATAAAACCATATCTATAAAAGGATTTAATTTTGAAATTGGTTTTAATAAGTGTAATGGTACCATCGAAAAATGGAATTATGATGGAATAAACATGTTAAATAAAGGGCCTTCTCTAAACTTTTGGAGAGCCCCTATAGATAATGATATGTATGTAGTTAAGGAATGGAAGGAAAAGTTTATCCATTTACTTCAATCCAGATTAGATGGGCTTGAATTTAGAATCATAAATAAATCATTAATTGAAGTTAAAACAAAAGTATACATTTCCCCTCCTACATTAAATTGGGGCATTGACTGTCAATTTAGCTACAAAATATATGGAAGTGGAGATGTATTTATAGATTTAGAAGGTCATCCTAAAGGGGATTTGCCAGATTCTCTTCCTAGAATAGGCTTTAAAATGGAAATACCAAAAGAATTTGAGAATATAACATGGTATGGCAGGGGGCCTGGTGAATCCTACTCAGATAGTAAATTAGCAAATAAATTTGGAATATATAAAAAAACTGTAGATGGGCTTCATACACCATATGTAAAACCTCAGGAAAATGGGAACCGAACAGATGTAAAATGGGTTTCTGCACTAAATAGTAATGGGATTGGATTTTTTATATCTGGAATGCCATATATTGATTTTAGCGCCCATAACTATACTGAACAAGATTTAGAAAATGCATTGCATACATTTAAGCTTATAAACATAAACAGAGATAGCATATTTTTAAACATAGATTATAAGCAAAATGGTTTAGGAAGCAATAGCTGCGGACCTAGACCCCTTCCCCAATACAAACTTTCTCCAGAAGACTTCAAGATGGGCATAAGAATAAAACCTTTTTCACTAAATGAAATGTCAGAGATAGCTTTAAGCAAACAGATAATCCATCATATGTGATCATTATTAAATTTAATGATAAAAAAATTTAGGGGGATTTAAGTATGAAAAGTAAAAGAGCTTTATTATTTGTTCTGACACTTATTATGATTATATCGTGTATGTCAGGATGTGGGAAGAAACCTGTAGATGAGCAGGGGGACACGGGAGATAAGCAAGGCGAGAAAGAGGAGAAAATAGAAATAACATATTGGGTTCCATTTGCTGCAAACGAGTATATAAACACTTTAGATGATAGCTTGATGTATAAGGAACTTGAGGAGAGAACGGGAGTACATGTAAAGTTTATACATCCAGCAGAGGGACAGGAAGAGGAGCAATTCCATATTATGATAGCTTCTGATAAACTCCCAGATGTTATACAAACCTACATTGGGGAATATAAAGGAGGAGTAGACAAGGCAATATCAGATGGCGTTTACTTAAGACTTAATGAATTAATAGAAAAAAACGCCCCTAACTTTAAGAAATTAAGAGAAGATGATGAAGAACTTGCAAGACAGACAATCACTGATGAAGGCAATATATATGCATTCCCTGTAATAGGTGAAGATAAAAATGAACCTGCATGGTGGGGCCCTGTTGTTCGTAAGGATTGGCTTGATGAACTTGGACTTGAAGAGCCTACCACAATTGACGAATGGCACAATATGCTAAAGCAGTTTAAGGAAAAGAAAAAGGCTGATGCACCAATGACATTTAATAAAAACGGAATTGATTCATATGGAACAATCATAAGTGCCTTTGGTATAGGACCTGGATTTTATAAAAAAGACAATGTGGTAAAATACGGACCAATGGAACCTGAGTTTAAGGATTATCTTGCAACAATAAATAAATGGTATAAGGAAGGCCTTATTGATAAGGACTTTGTAACTCGTGATAGAAAGGGCAGGGATGCACTTATTTCATCAGGCAAAACAGGGGCTTATATTACTGAATATGCATTAGTTGATCAGTATACGGCTGCAATTAAAGGGACTGATCCTAAAGCAGTATTTGTACCTACAGTACAGCCATCATTAAATAAAGGAGAAAATGTGCATTATAGGGTAACTAATGAGCGTAATGGAGGATATGAGGCTGTAATAACATCAAGTTGTAAAAATCCAGAGCGTGTTGTAAAATGGTTTGATTATGCTTATGGAAAAGAAGGGTATTTGCTGTTTAATTATGGTATTGAGGGCCAAAGTTATACAATAGTTGAAGGAAAACCTCAATTTACTGATATTTTACTTAATAACCCTGATGGCTTAGATTATTGGACTGTATGTAATAAATATAAGCTTGACGTTGGGCCATACCTTAGAGATTATAAAGCAGTTCCTCCATTTACAAAGGAGTCTTTAGACTGCATGGATAAATGGACAAAAGCAGAAACTGATTATGTACTGCCTCCAGTTAATATGACTGCAGAAGAAAGCGAAGAATATTCAGAGATAATGACTGAAATTGATACATTTAGAAAGGAAAGTGTTCTTAAATTTATAATGGGTAAAGAACCTTTAAGCAAATATGATGATTATGTAGGTCAGCTTAAAAAAATGCGTATAGAAGATGCCATAAAGATTTACCAAGCATCACTTGATAGATATTACAATAGAAAAATAAAATAACAGGCTTAAATTTCAGAAGAAGGTGAATACCTTCTTCTGAAGTTTAAAAGTTGTTTTTGTATGAAATATCATTTGTTGGGAGGAAAAACTTTATGAGCGAATTAGAGCTAAATAGCGAAATAATCTATAAAAAAAATATGAGCCTATGGCAAAAGATACGTAAAGATTTTAAAAAGCATAAATATGTTTATGCAATGGCACTGCCCATGATTGTATTTTTTATATTATTCCATTATATACCGATGGGGGGAATCGTTATAGCATTTAAAGACTTTAACCCAAGGCTTGGGATACATGCTAGTAAGTGGGTAGGGCTAAAGCACTTTAAGGCATTTTTTAGTAGTATATATTTTGGAAGAACTATAAAGAACACCTTGCTTATAAGTGCTTATTCTCTTTTATGGGGATTTCCAGCATCTATAATATTAGCATTACTGCTTAATGAAATAACAAGAGAACGTTTTAAACGTGTAGTTCAGACTGTAACATACCTTCCTCATTTTATTTCATTAGTAGTAATATGTGGTATGATAGTTGATTTTACAAGTACAGATGGCCTTATAAATTCTATACTAGCAAACTTTGGTGTAGAGCCTACTAATCTATTAACAAGGCCTGAGCTATTTAGAACAATCTATATAGGTACAGGAATATGGCAGGATATAGGTTGGGACAGCATTATATATCTTTCCGCTCTTTCAGGCATAAATCCAACTTTATATGAAGCAGCCACTATAGATGGTGCAGGAAGATGGAAGCAGCTCTGGCATGTAACCCTTCCAGGGATAGCTCCAACTATTATAATAATGCTTATATTAAATATTGGGGGCTTAATGAGCGTAGGGTTTGAAAAGATAATACTATTATACAATCCTCTAACATGGGAGACTTCTGATGTAATATCTAGCTATATATATAGAAAAGGTATAATCAATGCTAACTACAGCTTCAGTACTGCTGTTGGACTATTTGAATCGGCTATTGGGTTTACACTGCTTGCGGGTGCAAATAAACTAAGTAAAAAAGTTTCCGAAACAAGTTTATGGTAAGGGGTGGTGGTGATAAAATGACTGTAAAACGAAGTACAGGAGAGAAAGTTTTTAGTATTTTTAATGTAGTAATTATGATTTTACTTATGATTATATGTGTATATCCATTTTTATATGTATTGTTTGCTTCTTTTAGTGATCCTTATAATTTAATGAGGCACCAAGGCCTTTTACTAAAACCTTTAGGGTTTACTACAAAAGGATATGAACTTGTGTTTAGGAATCCAGATATTAGAACAGGATTTATGAATACATTTTTCTATGTTACTGTTGGAACAGCAATTAGTATTTTACTAACTTCCATGTCTGCATATGTGCTTTCAAGAGAAGGACTGCTTTGGGGAAAGCCTCTTATGCTTATGGTTACAATACCAATGTTTTTTAGTGGAGGACTTATTCCATTTTTCCTGCAAGTACAAAGACTTGGGTTAATGGATAGAAGATTAGCAATAATCATACCGACTGCTATATCCTCATGGAACCTTATTATAATGAAAACTGCATTTAAAGAGATACCAGGAAGCTTAATTGAGTCTGCTAGAATAGATGGGGCAAATGATTTTACAATATTATTTAAGGTGGTTATGCCACTGTCTAAGGCTACATTAGCTGTTATGACATTGTTTTATGCTGTGGGACAATGGAATTCATGGTTTAATGCCTCGCTATTTTTAAGAGAAAGATCAAAGTTTCCACTGCAGCTTATTCTAAAAGAAATACTTATTTCAAATGAAACAAGAGAGATGATGAAGACAAAAGGGTCAGCACAATTTATTAAGGCTGACGCATATAAAGCATTGATTAAGTACAGCACAATAATTGTATCCACCCTACCTATATTATGCATTTATCCATTCTTGCAGAAATATTTTGTAAAGGGAGTTATGATAGGTTCAGTCAAAGAATAGATGTATATAATTAAATAAATATAAGGGCGTGGTAACATGAATTTTGATTTAAGTCTTATTCCATTTAGCAGATATGGTTCATACATTACAATTTCGTATTTTAAGGAAACTAGGTTTATAGAAGAAGGGCTATATATAAGAAGTGTCCATGGCGGCGATGATGCTTTAGGCAATATATTTCGTATAGAACTAGTCCATTTAGGAGAAAGCATTAGCTTTAAACAAATAGCATCCCCCTCTATTTTAAGATTAGAAAGTGAAAAAGGGTATGTTGAAATATGTATATGTGAGCCCCACCTAATTAGAGCAAGAGGGGTGAGCGTAGGAATGAGGCTTACACTAGTTGGAGGATACTATGACAATGCTATTTATGCAGGGGATGATAGATGGGAAATAAACAGCTATTCAGAGGAAATAAAATTTATGGCAACTCCAATTAAGGGAAGTATTTCAGCGGATACTGAAATAAATAAGGATGGGCGTAATAATATTGTTTTTGATTTTTTGCCTAACAAAAATAAAACTTATGGAGAATTTGAATGTGCATTAGAGGATTACAGGGCAGTGTGGGAAAAACGCAGCTATAATGAAGACTTTGATGCATGCCACATGAAAGTTTTAGATGACTATAATAAGTGGCTTGAAAATACCTTAGATGTTAGCCACGAGAATATGGAAAAGAGGGAACTTGCAGCTTATATTACATGGTCATGCATTGTTCCTAAAAAAGGCAAGATTACAAGACCTGCAATGTATATGTCTAAGAATTGGATGACAAATATATGGAGCTGGGATCACTGCTTTAATGCAATGGCACAAATAAAAAATAGGCCAGATATTGCATGGGATCAGATTATGGTTATGGTAGATAATCAGGATGAGAGCGGTGCATTCCCTGATTATGTTAATGATAAGTTTGCGTCTTGGAGCTGCACAAAGCCACCAATACATGGATGGGCAATAAAATGGATGATGGATAGGTCAGATTTTTTCACTAAGGATAAAATAAAGGAAATATATACTCCACTAAAAAGATGGACTAACTGGTGGCTTAAATATAGAGATTATGATAATGATGGCATCCCTCAATATAATGATGGGAATGAGTCAGGATGGGATAATAGTACAGTGTTTAGCAAAGGATGTCCAATAGAAAGTCCTGATCTTTCAGTGTATTTAATACTTCAGATGGATGCCTTGTCATATATGGCACAGGTATTAGGATATAATGAAGAGTCTAGAGAGTGGAAATTAAAAGCTGATGGAACATTAGATAAAATGATTGAGCATTTTTGGAGAGGGGATAGATTTGTTTCCCTACATTCAGGAAGCCACACAAGCTCTAATTCTGAAAGCGAAAGCTTAATACTTTTTGTGCCTATAATATTGGGAAAGAGACTTCCACAATATATACTAGATTCTTTGATTAAAGTATTAAAAGAAGAGGGAAGATTCCTAACTAATTATGGACTTGCAACTGAAAGTATAAATAGCCCTTATTATATTGATGATGGATATTGGAGAGGCCCCATATGGGCACCATCTACGATGCTTATTGTAGATGGCTTAAAATCAGCAGGAGAGATAGAGCTTGCACATAAAGTATCTCAAAGGTTTTGCAAAATGGTAAGAAAAAGTGGTATGGCAGAAAACTTTAATGCCATAACTGGTGAAGGACTGCGAGATCCTGCATTTACATGGACATCAAGCGTGTTTCTAATTCTTGCAAATGAGTTTATGGATTAAAAGCAGCATATATAAAACTTCTGTATTATTAATAGAAAGATAATAATACAGAAGTTTTTTTGTATTTATATGCTACAATAATGCTAATAACTATATATAATAAATTTCAGATAAGGAAAAGGTGAATGTTATGGATACAAATAATGCCGCTAACACTACGGTTTCAGTTTTAGGATGTGGTCGCTGGGGAACCTTTTTAGCATGGTATGCAAATAAGATTGGCCACAATGTAATGCTATGGGGAAGACAAGACTCAAAGAATTATCTAAATTTGAAGGAAAATAGAGCTAATGAGTATTTAAGCCTACCTGATGATATTATTTTAACCAACAACTTAGAGGAGGCAGTAGATTCTGCTGAAATTATTATAATATCTATAAGCTCTCAAAATCTCCGCTCATTTGCTCATCAATTAAGTCTAATTTATGGAATTGAAAAAAAGACATTTGTTTTATGTATGAAGGGAATAGAATCATCTAGTGGTAAAAGGCTATCCCAGGTTTTTGGGGAAGAGATGGGCAAAGGTGTAGAACTAGCAATATGGGTAGGGCCTGGTCATGTACAGGATTATGTAAATAACATACCTAATTGCATGGTAATAAGCTCTGAAAATATTGAAGTAACTAAAAAGATAGTAAATACATTTAACAGTGATCTTATTAGATTTTATTATGGGCAGGATATAATAGGCAATGAAATAGGAGCAGCCTCTAAAAATGTTATGGGTATAGCTGCAGGAATGTTAGATGGATTAGGATATACGAGCCTTAAAGGCGCTCTTATGGCAAGGGGCACAAGAGAGATGTCCCGCCTTGTAAGGGCAATGGGAGGAAACGATATAACAATATACGGACTTAGTCATCTTGGAGACTATGAGGCAACACTTTTTTCCACCCATAGTCATAATAGAAGGTTTGGAGAGGCATATGTAAAAGGAGAAAAGTTTGGTAAATTAGCCGAAGGTGTATCCACTACTCAAGCTTTAATGTATTTGTCAAAGCAATATGATGTGGAGCTTCCAATATGCAATGCCGTGTATGATATAATATTTAATGAAAAAGATCCAAAAGAGACATTACTAAATCTATTTTTAAGACCCATAAAATTCGAATTTTAATAAGCAACTGTTGATTTTTAAACCGGATATGTTGGTTGATCTCCGCTGCTCCAAAATGCCTATTTTTTTCTAAAATAAATAAAGTTGATAAAAATAGGCATTTAAATCGCTGCTTCGGTAAACCAACATATCCTGAATTAACACTTTTCAAAAAATAAAAAAGTGAAGAATAAAAAAGCCATTCTTTCACCATAAAGCAAGTGGACTTTGTATAAAAGTCCACTTGCTTTATATGGTATGGATTAACAAGGAATATGCTGTTAATAAATAGATAATGGCATGGTATGTTAAGTCCATTCTTGCGATCAATTAGCATAAATAAAACATCTCAATTTGAATATTTCATAAGTTATGAAAAAAAGTAAAATCCCATCAGAGCCATTGAAAATACTAGGCTTATGCCATATAGATAAACGCCGAAAAAGCTATTAATTAGGGTTAATTGTATAAAAAATAACAGTATTTAAGTATATAAAAGGAATATAGTCAAATACGCTTTAAATTGGAGGTATGCTATTATCTAGGGCTATGCTATTATGTAATTGGATAGGTCCAATGAGCCACTTATTTTAGTTTCAATGCATAAAATAAAGAGGTGGATATATGTTTGATATAGATAGAAAAAACGGCATACCAATATACATACAAGTTAAAGATAAAATAATGGAACAAATAAAAAATGGAACTTTAAAAGTTGGGACAAAAATGCCTCCTGAAAGAGAGCTGGCAAAGGAGATAGGAACTAGCAGAAATACTGTAAGTTCAGCTTATAAAGTATTAGAACAGGAAGGGGTTTTAGTATCATATCAGGGCAAAGGAACTTTTGTTGCTGAGGAGATTAAAACTTGGAAGCAGTATACTGCAAAGGATAAACTATTCAAAATAATAGACCTTGCTCTTGAAGAAGCATTTGAAATTGGATTTGATTCCAAGGAATTTTTGAACCTTGTAGAGGAGAGAACCAAAGAAAAAGAGGAATATTTAAAGTATATAAAGGTAGTATTTTTTGAATGTAATATTGAGCAGGCAAGAGAATTTGCAAAAGAACTTGAGGATGCAACAAAGCTTAGTATTTACCCAGCCGTTATATTAAAACTTGAAATGAATGATGCTGAAACATTAAAACAGGTCAATGAATCAAAATTTGTTATTACACCATTTAATCATGTAAATACGGTAAAATCATTAATTGCTAATTTCCAAAAGGAAGTGTTAGGCGTAGCAATAAACCCATGTCTAGAAGCCATAGTAAAAATTGCAAGGTATCCAGCTCAAACAAGGTTTGGACTATTTTGCATATCAGAAGAATTCCAGTTTAAAATAATAAATGCCCTAGAGTCGGCAGGCCTTGATAATCTTAATATAGAGGCAACCACAAGCAGAGAGATAGAAAATGTTCAAAAGATTATAGATAACTCAGATGTACTTATTGTGTCTCCAGGAAGATATGATGAGGTTGAAAAATGCGCAAATACTGTTATTAATAGTAAGTACAGGGGTAAAAAGGACATAATAAGTTTTGATTATAGCCTTGATCAGGATTCTGTAAAAATGATTATATCCAAAATTATTGAAATAAAAGATATTAAATAAGGGGGATGTTTTTATGAAAAAGACAATGGTTCTTGGAGTTATAGGGGCTGATTGCCATGCAGTTGGAAACAAGATACTTGATTATGTGTTTACAGAGGCAGGGTACAATGTTGTAAATATTGGGGTTTTAAGCTCCCAAGAGGATTTTATAAATGCTGCAGTTGAAACTAATGCAGACGTTATAGTTGTATCTTCACTATATGGTCATGGGGAAATGGACTGCAGAGGTCTTAGAGAAAAATGCGATGAGGCAGGGCTTAAGGATATTTTACTATATGTTGGAGGAAACCTTGTTGTTGGAAAACAAGATTGGGAGCCGGTTAAAAAGAGGTTTTTAGATATGGGGTTTGATAGAGTGTATCCATCAGGGTCAGATCCAAAGGATGCAATAGCTGATCTAGAGTCCGATTTAAACAATGCCTTATGTGCGGCAAACTTTTAAGGTGACAAAATGGACGGAGTATTGCTAATAGATTTTGGAAGTACCTATACAAAACTTACTGCAGTAGATATTGATAATAAAGAGATAATTGCAACTTCAAAATCCATTACCACGGTTGACCAAGATATAATGATAGGTTTTAAAAAAGCCTATGAAGAAATACAGCATAAAATATATAACAAAAATATAAACTTCATAGATAAATTAGCTTGCAGCAGCGCTGCAGGTGGTCTTAAAATGGTGGCAATTGGCCTTGTACCAGAACTTACAGTTGAAGCTGCAAAGAGGGCAGCACTTGGTGCTGGCGCAAGAATACTTGGGGTATATAGCTATGAACTTACAAGGGGGGATATAGAAGATATAGCTTTAAAAAGTCCTGATATAATACTTCTATCTGGAGGAACGGATGGAGGAAATAAAGAGTGTATACTCTATAATGCACAAATGATTTCTAAATATCTAAAAGATTCAATTGTGGTTATAGCAGGCAATAAAAATGCAACAGATGAAATAGAAGATATATTTAATGAACAAGATATTTATTACAAGGTGGCAGATAATGTAATGCCAAGGCTCAATGTTATAAATGTGGAACCTGCAAGAGAGGCAATAAGAAAGGTTTTCATGGAAAAAATAATTGAAGCTAAGGGCATGTCAAATGCTGAAAAGTATATAAACGGTATTTTAATGCCAACCCCTGCAGCAGTTTTAAAAGCTGCCAGATTATTAGCAGATGGTACATCAAAAGAAGACGGAATAGGAGATGTTTTAGTACTAGATATAGGTGGAGCTACAACTGATGTACATTCAATTGGATATGGTGAACCATCAACATCTGGAGTAACTGTAAGAGGGCTTCAAGAGCCTTATGCTAAACGTACCGTTGAAGGGGATCTTGGCATGAGGGTAAGTGCAATGTCACTTCTTGAAGCTGTAGGAGAAAAGACAATAAAAAGATACATATCAGAAACTCCTTTTAATATAGAGGAGAGGTGTAGAAATTTGCAAAGCAATGTAAATTCTATACCATGCACTAAAGATGAAATAGAGTTTGATGAAGCAATGGCTAGGGCTGCAACCTATATGGCAGTTAAAAGACATGTGGGATTTATTGAAAGTGTCTATACCCCAATGGGAGCCATATATTCACAAGTGGGAAAGGATCTAATGAGCTGCAGATATATGATAGGCACTGGTGGGGTTTTAGTTCATAGTAAGACCCCAAAAGATATATTAAAGGCTGGGCTTTTTACAAATGAAGAGGCTCAATATTTAAAACCTAAAAATCCTGAAATACTTATTGATAAAGACTATATACTATCAGCCATGGGACTGCTTTCTGAAAAGTACCCTAATGAGGCCTTAAGTATAATGAAAAAGTATATAGTAAATGCTTAATGTTTAATGTTTATGAAACATATATGGAGGTAAAATGTATGGACATAAAAAATAAAAAGTTATCCCAAGACGAGTTTTTCAAAACAAGGAAAGAAGTATTAAATGGGTGGGATACGGGAAAAGACGTTGACCTTAATGAGGCATACGAATATTTAAAAAAGATTCCTGAGAATAAAAACTTTTGTTATAAATTAAATAAGGCTAAAAAAGAAGGAGTAACCCTCGCCCAGCCAAGGGCAGGAGTTGCACTTATTGATGAGCATATAGCTTTACTTAAGTATCTTCAAGATGAAGGCGGAGCGGATTTGCTTCCTACAACAATAGATAGCTACACAAGACAAAATAGATATGATGAATGTGAAATAGGAATAAATGAGAGCAAAAAAGCAGGAAGATCAATGCTTAATGGGTTTCCGGCAGTAAACTATGGAATAAAAGGATGCAGGGAGGTTTTCGAAGCCGTAGATGTACCACTTGAGGCAAGACATGGTACACCAGATGCAAGACTCCTATCAGAGATAATTCATGCCTCAGGATGGACATCAAATGAGGGGGGAGGTATTTCATATAATATACCTTATGCCAAAAATGTTAGCTTAGAGAAATCAATTAAGGATTGGCAATATTGTGATAGATTAGTTGGGCTTTATGAAGAGATGGGTATAAGCATAAATAGGGAACCTTTTGGCCCACTTACAGGGACTCTTGTACCGCCTTCAATTTCTAATTCTATTGCAATAATAGAAGGCCTTTTAGCAGCGGAGCAAGGAGTTGTAAATATTACTTTAGGATATGGACAGTGTGGAAACCTGATACAGGATATTGCGGCAATGAGAGCACTTGAGCAGCAAGCAACTGAATACTTCAAATTATTTGGGCTTAATATAAATTTAACTACTGTATTTCATGAATGGATGGGAGGGTTTCCTAAAGATGAGCCAAGAGCATTTGGACTAATATCCGTAGGGGCTGCAACTGCAGCTTTAGCCGGAGCTACAAAGGTAATAGTTAAAACTCCTCATGAGGCTTATGGTATTCCAACAAAAGAAGCTAATGCACAGGGGATTAAAACATCGAAAGAAGCAATAAACCTTTTAAAGGGCCAAAGGTTTCCAATGTCTCATGAACTTTCATCAGAGATTGAACTAATAAAGGCAGAAACAAGGGCAATATTAGATAAAGTATTTGAACTTGGGGGTGGAGATTTAGCTATTGGAACAGTAAAAGCTTTTGAAAGAGGGGTAATTGACATACCTTTTGCACCAAGTAAGTTTAATGCAGGCAAAATATTGCCTGCAAGGGATAATACGGGAGCCATTAGGTTTCTAGAGTATGGTAACCTGCCAATACCTAAGGATATAAAAGACTTAAATAGAAGTCTGCTAGAGGAAAGAGGTAAATACGAAGGCAGGGATGTAAATTTCCAGATGGTAATTGATGACATATTTGCAGTTGGAAAAGGATTACTTATAGGAAGACCTGAAAAAAAATAGGCCTAATACGAGGCCAAAAACTTGGAGGATAAAAATGAAAATAATTGATGTTATATGTTCAGAAGGAAAAACCGGATTTTATTTTGATGATCAGAGGGCAATAAAAAAAGGGGTAGAACATGATGGATTTTCTTATATAGGAGATCCTATAACAGAAGGATTTAAAGCTGTAAGATTAGCTGGCGAATCCATATCAGTTATGCTTGTTCTAGAAGATGGACAGGTTGCATATGGTGATTGTGCAGCAGTTCAATATTCCGGAGCAGGTGGAAGAGATCCCCTATTTTTATCAAAGGATTTTATACCTGTTATTGAAAACAATATTGCACCAAGGCTTAAAAATAGAGAGCTATCAAGCTTTAGAGAGCTTGCAGAGGAAATTGATACAATGAAAGTTAATGGAAAGAGGCTTCATACAGCAATTAGATATGGAGTAACGCAGGCAATACTTGATGCTGTTGCTAAAGATAAAAAGGTTACAATGGCTGAGGTTATACGTGATGAATATAATACTGGAGTGGAGTTTAAAAGGGTACCCATATTCTCTCAATCAGGTGATGATAGGTATTTAAATGCAGATAAAATGATAATAAAGGGAGCCGATGTACTCCCTCACGGACTGATTAATAATGTAAAATTAACCCTAGGTGAGAATGGGGAAATACTTAAAGACTATGTTAAATGGCTTAAAGACAGGATATTTAGCATAAGACAAAGCAAAGATTATCTGCCGGTACTCCATATAGATGTATATGGAACCATTGGAAATATATTTGGCGATGATTATGACAAAATGGCTGGCTATTTAGGTGAGCTTGAAAGGGAGGCAAGTCCTCTAAAGCTTAGAATTGAAGGGCCTATAGATGTTGAAGAAAGGGAGGGTCAAATAAAAGCATTTAAAGAATTAAGAAAGGCTTTAAATAAAAAGAATATAAATGTTGAGATTGTTGCAGATGAGTGGTGCAATACCTTAGAGGATATAAAACTTTTTACAGATGAAAAGGCAGCAGATATGATACAAATTAAGACCCCAGACCTTGGAGGAGTAAACAATATAGCAGAAGCCATATTATATTGCAAGAAAAATGGGGTTGGTGCATATTGTGGTGGAACATGTAATGAAACTGATAGATCCTCTCAGATATGTGTAAACATTGCCATGGCTTGCGGCGCTGACCAATGCCTTGCAAAGCCTGGAATGGGTGTAGATGAGGGCTATATGATTGTTAATAATGAAATGAATAGGGTGCTTGCATTAACTAACTGGAGAGCAAATAATACAGGTAAATGATGATTATTATGATTGCTTAAGTAAATATGAAGCTGGGAATTGGGTTTTTAGGCCCTTTTCCAGCTTTATTAGTAGGAGGGTAAAATTGAAGCAGATAAATGTTTCACAGATAACCGAAACGGTTAAGAAACTTTGTATGGATGCAAACTATTTTTTAAATGAAGACATAGTAGATAGATTTAAGAAGGCTAAGGAAGAGGAAAGCTTTGGAATGGCTAAAAATATAATAGATATACTTATGGAAAATGCTGATATTGCACGAGAGGAAAAAATGCCAATATGCCAAGATACTGGTATGGCAGTTGTTTTTGTTGAAATAGGGCAGGATGTTCATATAACAGGGGGAAGCATAGAAGATGCTATAAATGAGGGCGTAAGAGAGGGATACGAGGAAGGCTTTTTAAGAAAATCAGTGGTGGCGGACCCTATAAATAGGGTTAATACAAAAGATAATACCCCAGCAATTATTTATTACAATATAGTTCCTGGAGAAGATATTAAAATAACTGTGGCACCAAAGGGATTTGGAAGCGAGAATATGAGTAAAATTAAAATGCTAAAACCATCTGATGGAGCAGCCGGGGTAAAGAAGTTTGTAATTGATTCTGTTAAAGAAGCAGGCCCTAACCCTTGCCCGCCAATAATTGTAGGAGTCGGAATAGGAGGAACATTTGAAAAGGCAGCTTTTCTGGCAAAAAAGGCGCTTATAAGGCCAATTGATGTAGAAAACACAAATCCATATTATGCCGATTTAGAGAAAGAGCTTCTAGAAGAAATAAATAGGCTTGGAATAGGGCCTCAGGGGTTTGGCGGAAGAACCACCGCTCTTTCAGTAAATATAGAAACATTTCCAACTCATATAGCAGGGCTTCCTGTAGCAGTAAATATAAGCTGTCATGCCACAAGGCATGCTGAAGCATGTTTGTAGATAAGGGGGATATGACATGGAAAAAAGAATAACAACCCCTCTAAATGAGGAGAAGGTAAGAAATTTAAAAGCAGGAGATAATGTACTTTTATCTGGATATATATATACTGCAAGAGATGCAGCCCACAAAAGACTTGTTGAGCTATTAGAACAAGGGGGCAAACTCCCGTTTCCAATTAAAGATGAGACAATATATTATATGGGGCCAACACCTGCAAAGATAGGGCATGCTATAGGATCAGCAGGACCTACAACAAGCTATAGAATGGATAGCTATGCGCCATATCTTATAAGATATGGACTAAGAGGCATGATAGGAAAGGGAAATAGAAATAGTGAGGTCATCTCTGCAATGAAAGAATATGGTGCAGTTTATTTTGGAGCCATAGGAGGTGCTGGAGCCAAAATATCAAAATGCATAAAATCGTCTGAAATAATATGCTATGAAGATTTAGGAGCTGAGGCTGTAAGAAGGCTTTATGTTGAAGATTTTCCACTAGTTGTTATTATAGATTCCAATGGAGGAAACTACTATGAAATAGGCCAAAGAGAGTATTTGAATTCATTGAATACAGATTAATAAAGAGGGTGCAGTGTAATTATGGATATTAAAAAGCCTGCAAGAGCAGGTACAATGGAATCAAATGATATATATATAATGATTACTCCAAACCAAGGCTTAGGCATAAACATTGAGCTTGAAAGCATAGCCTTTAAGCAATTTGGGAATCAGATTAAAAAAGTCATATTGGAAACATTAAACAATCTAGATATAAAGGATGCACACATTGTTGCAAAGGATAGGGGAGCATTAGATTTTACAATAAAATCCAGAGTAGAAACTGCTGTATATAGAGCTTTATAAGGAGAGAGTATTTATGATAAGAAGGACAATGCTTTTTATGCCGGGAAATAATCCTGGTATGCTTCAAAATGCAGGGATACTAGGAGCGGATAGTATTATTCTTGATCTTGAGGATGCAGTGTATATATCTGAAAAGGATTCTGCAAGAATACTTGTTAAGAATGCTATAAAAGAGATTGATTTTTATAATAGTGAAATAGTTGTTAGAATAAACCCTATTTCAACTGAATTTGGATATAAAGATATTGAGGAGATTGCCAGTGTTAAACCTGATGCCATAATGGTTCCTAAGGCAACAGAGGATGATATCATACAGGTTGACAGAATTATGACTAATATAGAAAAAAGCAAAGATTTTAAGGAAGGATCCATAAAGATATTTCCACTAATTGAAACAGCTTATGGAATTGAAAACATATATAGCATAATTAAATCATCAGAAAGGGTTGTAGGGGTTTTATTAGGCGGTGAGGATTTAACGGCAGACCTTGGTATTAAAAGAACAAAAGCTGGTGATGAAATATATTATGCAAGATCTAGGGTTGCATCTGCATCTAAGGCATGTAATATAGATGCAATTGATACTCCATTTACAGATATTGATGATATAGAAGGCCTTTTAGATGATGTTAAAAAGGCAAAGTCAATTGGTATGACTGGGAAGGCTGCTATAAACCCAAGACAAATAGATATAATTCATGACGTATTTGCACCTTCAGAGGATGAAATAAAATATGCAATAAGGGTTAAAGAAGCTTATGATAAGGCAAAGGCGGAAGGAAAAGGAGTCTTTTCATTAGATGGGAAGATGGTGGATGCCCCAGTTATAAATAGAGCAAATAAAATACTTGATAGAGCATATTCTGCAGGTATTATAAAGAGGTGCATTTAATAATGAAAAACTCATTAGGAAGAGAAATACCTGAGTATATTGAAGGCTATGGGGATGTTATGCCATATAGGGGAGTATACAGTGGGAAAGATATTGTAAGAGTTGGAGTCAATACAAAACGTGTAAGCAATTATGATACTAAGGTTTTAGGATCTATAAAGAAAGCTATAATAGAATGTGGGATAAAGGATGGAATGACCATAAGCTTTCATCACCATTTAAGGAACGGGGATTATGTATTAAACATGGTAATGAAAGAAATAGCGGATCTTGGCATTAAGAATATTAATATCGCTGCAAGTTCAATATTTCTAATTCATGAGCCTCTAATTAAGTATATTAAAGAAGGGGTTGTTACAGGCATATATACAAATTATATGTCAGGACCTGTAGCGGATGCAATATCAAATGGAATACTTAAAAATCCTGTAATAATGCAGACTCATGGAGGACGCGCTAGAGCTATAGAGGAAGGTAATTTACATATAGATGTAGCATTTATTGCTGCACCATCTGCAGATTCTTGCGGAAATATAAATGGCGTTTGTGGAAGGGCTGCCTGCGGCTCTTTAGGATATGCTATACCTGATGCAATGTATGCAGATAAGGTTGT
>DIRE01000044.1:43418-43667 GCA_002426575.1 Clostridiaceae bacterium UBA5444
TGCAATGTATGCAGATAAGGTTGTTGCGGTCACAGACAATTTAGTGCCCTACCCTGCATGCCCAATTGAAATATCACAAGAATATGTAGATTATGTTGTGCCAGTTGACTCAATTGGAAACCCAGAAGGTATAGCATCTGGTACTACAGAGGTTACAAAGAATCCCGTTGGACTTAGAATTGCAAAAATGACTGCGGATTTTATTAAATATTCGGGAATTTTAAAGGATGGTTTTTCATTTCAAACTGG
>DIRE01000044.1:43834-44578 GCA_002426575.1 Clostridiaceae bacterium UBA5444
GGATGGTTTTTCATTTCAAACTGGTGCTGGAGGTACATCCCTTGCAGTAGCTAAATATATTAAAGAGATAATGGAAAAGGAAAAAATAGTTGGCAGTTTTGCATCAGGAGGTATAACAGGTATTATAGTTGATATGTTCCATGAGGGGCTGTTTAAATCTTTGTTTGATGTACAATGCTTTGATAATAAGGCAATTGAATCCTATAAAAGTGATAAAGCCCATATGGGAATGGGTGCATCCATGTATGGAAACCCTCACAATAAAGGATCAGTTGCAGATAATCTTGATGTTATGATACTTGGAGCAACTCAAATAGATACAGACTTTAATGTAAATGTAACAACAAATTCTTCTGGAATTATAATGGGAGGCTCTGGCGGGCATAGCGATACAGCAGCAGGAGCAAAACTATCTATTGTTGTAACGCAGCTTTATAAAGGAAGGCTCCCAATTGTTGTAGATAAGGTAAATACTGTTACAACACCTGGGGATACAATTGATGCATTAGTTACAGAGAGGGGAATAGCAATAAACCCTAAAAGGCAGGATTTAATTGAAAGGTTTGCATCTTTAGATACCAATCTTCCAATTGTGACTAATATAGAAGAATTGAAAAATATTGCAGAGAGAATTACTGGAATCCCTGAGGAGATTGAATTTGATGATAAAATAGTTGCAGCCGTAGAATATAGGGACAAAACAGTAATAGATGTGGTTAGAAAGCCTATATAAGGTGGGGTAGT
>DIRE01000044.1:44746-45380 GCA_002426575.1 Clostridiaceae bacterium UBA5444
AAAGCCTATATAAGGTGGGGTAGTTGTATGTTTATAGAGGAAGTAGATATAAATAGCATAGAAATAGAATATGTTAAATACTTTTTAAATAAATTTAATCTATCTTACGATAAAGATATAGACCATACAATAGTTTTAAAACATAATGGAGAGATTATAGGCACCGTATCTTCTTCTAAAAAAGTTATAAAATGTTTTGCAGTTGATGAAAGATTTCAAGGGATTGGAATAGCTGCAGAGCTTTTAACCTACATCACTAATTTGCTATTTGATTTGGGCATTTATGAAACATTTATATTTACAAAGACAAAAAATGTTTCTATATTTATGGGCTTAGGGTATAGAGAGCTTTGCAGAGGAGAAGACATAAGCTTTCTTGAAGGCGGCAGAGCTAATATAGAAAGCTATACAAATGCCATGTTTAAAAAGTCTGGATTATTAAACGGCAAAAAGGCTGCTTTGGTTATGAACTGCAACCCTTTTACTTTAGGACATAGGTACATTGTAGAAAAGGCTGCCGCAGAAAATGAAGAGGTTGTATTGTTTATTGTAGAAGAGGATATGTCAGTATTTCCATTTGATGTTAGAATGGCTCTTGTTAAAAAAGGCGTCGAGGATTTAAAAAACGTAGCAG
>DIRE01000044.1:45561-47450 GCA_002426575.1 Clostridiaceae bacterium UBA5444
CCTGGAGGAGAATATATAATATCTAAATCAACATTTCCAACATATTTTATAAAGCAGGAAGATGAAAGACTTTACTCATATACAAGGCTTGATGCATATTTATTTGGAAGATATATTGCACCAGTTTTTAATATAAAAAAAAGATATGTTGGAACTGAGGATAACTGCAATGTTACTAATAATTATAACCAAGCATTAATGGAGGTCTTACCACCACTTGGGGTTGATGTTAAGCTTATAGATAGATTATATATTGATGGGGAGATTGTTTCTGCTTCAAGGGTAAGAAAAGCTATTAAAGAAGGAAATATATCAGATATTAAAAAGTTCGTTCCAGATTCTACTTATGACCTTTTAAATACTAAAAAAGGCGCTGAGATTATAAAAAGAATAAAAGGGAAGGATTAAATCCATTGGCTAATAATATTCTAGAAGATAGAGAAAAAAGATATAACAGGATCGTAGAGCTTTTATACAAATATAATCTTCCAATTCTGTGCGGCAAGATAAATTACCCAGGCAATAATAAAAATACGAAAGAGGCTCAAATTGCTTTCTTAGTTTTAAAAGAATATATTGAGCAAGAGTTTAAAGATATTATCATACATTCAGAGATATTAAAAGGCCAAGATGGCCAGTCTATTATTGGAGTTTTAAAAACAGATCCACTAGAGGCTAAAAAAAGGGCCGTATATATAGAGGAAAGAAATAAAATTGGGAGAATATTTGATATTGATATATATGATAATAAAGGCTATCCCATAGAAAGAGGGTCTGTTGGGAGAGATAGACGATCATGTATAATCTGCGGGAAAGACACAATTGAATGTATGAGAACTAATAGACATAGCAAAGAGGAAATTCTCTCCAAAATAAATAGTATAATCATGGATAATGATATTAGTTGAGGTGGACATGAGGATTGAATACTGTATAGATACATTAAATAAAATAGAAGAAGGAGTGCATATATCTACTGCAGCATTAAAGATAGGGGAGGCTGCAGCTTTAGGAATGCTTTTTGAAGCAGCTGCAAGCCCTTCTTTAGGACTTGTCTCCCCATATTCTAATGGCTGCCATAAAGATATGGACTACTTTACTTTTTTAAGAAGCACATCATCCATTGCAGGCATTATGCCCATATGTGCTCAAATAGGTATAGATTATGAAAAGGATTTACTTCCAAAGCTAAGGGCTGTAGGCATGTATGGTGAGAAAAATATGTTTAATTCAACTAAAGGAGTAAATACCCACAAGGGGGCATTATTTCTTTTAGGAATAATATCTTGTGCAGCAGGAAGATGCCTTAATCTATCTATGGATATAAATAGACAAAACATGGCCAAGCAATGCAGTGTAATTGCTGATAATATAGTGGAGAGAGAGCTTGAAACTATAAATGGGGATACGAACATAAATCTTAGTAATGGTGAGAGAATATATAAAAAGTATGGCATAAAGGGGATCCGTGGAGAGGTCCAAAATGGGATGCCTTCGGTTATAAACATTGGGCTTCCAATGTATGAGGATGCAAAACAGCTTAATCTTTCAGAATCTGATTGCCTAGTTAACAGCCTTTTAGGTATAATGTCCTGCGCTGAAGATACCACTGTAATAAATCGCTGTGGAATTAAAGGGTATATTAAAATGAAGGAAATGGCTAAAAAAGCAATAGACCTTGGTGCCATGAAAACCTGTGAAGGTAAAAAGTTTGTACAAGGAATGGACAGATTATTTATAGATAATAATATAAGCCCTGGAGGGGCTGCAGATTTACTTGCAGCCACGGTTATGATTTATAATTTAGAAAGGTATGATATAAAATAAAAGAATGCAATTTTTGCAAATCGCATTCTTTTATTTTTGGCTATGTTTTAGTACAGTGTTGA
>DIRE01000008.1:0-2253 GCA_002426575.1 Clostridiaceae bacterium UBA5444
GGGTAGGTTCATTACTTGCCACAAAATTCAGCGTTGAGCCAATAAATTAATATGCTATGATAATTAATGTCACATTACGTACCTAAGATAACAGTTAAGCCAATTATTAGAAATACCATGTGTCATATATTTAAAATCAAAACATAAATTACAGCCCAGTAGCTATAATGATAAAATTGTTAATGTATTAAGTATAATATATATCAAATAATTGTAAAATGGCTTTATTTACGATAAACATGGCATAATGTATCATATATGGTTGTATTAAGCATATTGTTGTGGATAGAATATAATGAAAAATAATTTGATTATACATCTCAAAGTGGTTCATGGTAGCCTGTACAAAGCTTGGCATAAACAAAAGCTTTTAGGCACAAAAAGGTTACTCTCCCCAAAGTAATGGTTACGCAGCAGATTACTCCACCCCACAAATGCCAAATTAAATTAGCCCAAGATTACGGCGAAAAGTACATAAAAAAGCAAATTATTGCATCTTGTATGGAGTAGATTAGAGGAAAACCTTGTTTCCCTCATCTTTTAACGATACGGCAGAATTCACTTTATGTTACGACCTGCATTCTTGCCCGCACCCTTTTGGGTTACTTTACCTCGACTTTGTTTTGTATTGCAAACTCATCCAGTGCAAACAGCCTTATATATGCCTTATATATGGTTCTTCGCCTCCGACTTCCTTCATATTCCACCTCACAATGGATACCCTTGTCTTTAGCTAATGGTTGTGCTACCACCCTGCTGGGCGCACAATAAAAGACAAAACCCTATATATGGATTTTGTCTTTTAATATATTTGCAAATATATTATCATATCAATAAATGTTTACACGCATTGCATTTAATACAGCAATTAGTGTAACCCCAACATCTGCAAAAACTGCTTCCCACATTGTAGCAATCCCAAATGCTCCAAGTATTAACACGGCAAACTTAACTGATAGTGCAAATATTATATTTTGCCAAACTATCTTTTTTGTTCTCTTTGCTATGTTTATAGAATCTGCAAGCTTTGATGGCTCATCAGTCATAAGCACAATGTCTGCTGCCTCAATTGCCGCATCAGAACCTAGTCCGCCCATTGCAACCCCTATATCTGCTCTTGCAAGTGATGGCGCATCATTTATACCGTCTCCTATAAATAATAGCTTTCCTTTTGGTGACTTTTGTTTTTCTAAATCCTCAATCTTTTCAACCTTTTGGTCTGGAAGTAATTCAGGGAATACTTCATCTATACCCAAAGTTGATGCAACTGAAATACCAACTACCCTGCTATCCCCTGTAAGCATAACAGATCTTTTTACCCCTAAGCTCTTTAATTCATCTATTGCCTTTTTTGAGTCCTCTTTTATTTCATCAGATATTACTATACATCCAGAGTAAACACCATCTAGTGCAACATAAACAATAGTACCTTCTGCAAAGCTTCTATTGTATTTTATATTATATTTTTTCATTAGCTTGCTGTTTCCTGCAAGAACCTCTTTTTTATCTACTATAGCTCTTACACCTAAACCTGATATTTCATCATAGCTCTCAACTTTATCCTTATCTATTTCATTTCCATATGCCTCAATTATTGAGCTTGAAATAGGATGGTTTGAAAAGCTTTCTGCGTATGCAGCATATTTTAATAAAGACTCTTTATCAATTTCATTTTCTGTTTCTATTTCAGTAACCTTAAATACGCCTTTTGTTAAAGTACCAGTCTTGTCAAAAACTACTGTATCAACATCATTTAATGCCTCAAGATAGTTACCGCCTTTTATAAGTATGCCATTTTTAGATGCTACTCCTATACCTCCAAAGAAACCTAAAGGTATAGATACAACTAATGCACAAGGACAAGATATTACGAGAAATACTAATGATCTATAAATCCATTCCTGAAAACTTCCTGCTAAAACAATTGGAGGAATGATTGCTAAAAAAAGAGCAGCAAATACTACTACAGGGGTATAATATCTAGCAAATTTAGTTATAAAGTTTTCAGTGGGAGCCTTTTTGCTGCTTGAGTTTTGTACTAAATCAAGTATCTTTGATACGGTTGTATCTTGAAACTCCCTTGATACTTGTATGGTCAATAATCCATTGTTGTTTATGAATCCACCTAAAACTTCATTTCCAATGTTTACTTGTCTTGGCACAGGCTCTCCTGTAAGAGCGGATGTATCAACCATTGATTTTCCATCTATTATAATACCATCAAGTGGTATCTTCTCTCCAGGCTTTACAATT
>DIRE01000008.1:2494-2670 GCA_002426575.1 Clostridiaceae bacterium UBA5444
ATAATCAGGTCTTATATCCATTAAATCCGCAATAGATTTCCTTGAGCTGTTAACTGCCATGTCCTGCAATAACTCTCCTATGCTATAAAACAGCATAACAGCTGCACCTTCAGGAAATTGCTTTATTGCAAAAGCTCCAATTGTAGCAACCGTCATAAGAAAGTTTTCATCAAAAA
>DIRE01000008.1:2825-3417 GCA_002426575.1 Clostridiaceae bacterium UBA5444
TCATAAGAAAGTTTTCATCAAAAACCTGTCCCCTTAATATATTTCTACCAGCATTTAACAAAACTTCTCCACCTACAATAATGTAACTTATAAAACATAATATAAACTGAATAGTTAAATCTGACTTAAAGAAAAATGAAGCAATAAATAGTATTCCACCTATGGATATCTTTAATATTTCGTCTTTATACATAGCTTTTTCGTTTTTTATTTTATCATGACCTGCCTTTTGTGCCTTAGTATCTTCTATAACATCTACATCAGGCTCAATTCTTTTTACTACAGTTTCCATCTCTTTTAATATATTATCTACATTTTTATCTTTATTTACTTCAATTAACAATGTTTTAGTTGAAAAGTTTACTGTTGCTGAGCTAACACCATTAATCTCATTAACCTTTTTTTCTATCTTTGTTGCACAATTAGCACAGTCAAGACCTTCAAGTATAAACTTTCTCCTAGCTACTGCCTCCATTTTGTATCCCCCTTTGTCATTTATTTCGATGTTTATAACACATGAATATATATTCATATGTTATATTACTATTATATTCATTACTTCCCATTTAGTCAATTATAAAAGGGGACTATA
>DIRE01000008.1:3670-28355 GCA_002426575.1 Clostridiaceae bacterium UBA5444
TTTTTTTTGCAAAACTCAACTTAATAACTCAACCGAAAGATGCCTGCCACATTTAAATTTAGTTTTACCAAAGGTTGCCATAACTCAACCGGAAAGTGCCTGCCACTTTGCCACTTTGCCACTTAAAAAAAATAATAGGCATGGCAACATAGAAATACTATGTTGTCTGCCTATTATTATAATTTTATTATATATACTTTGAGAAAATTAGCCAAGCATTGGCTTGTCTATAAGTTCTACAACAGGTTTCTCCATCTCATGAAGTTCAAAAACTATAATCTCGTTTTCTCCCTTGTGTAATAGAGGTGCTGGTATATAAAGTGTCTTCTGTGGACCTGCTTCATTCCAGTAACGTCCTAAGTTAAATCCGTTTATGAATACAACACCCTTATTCCATCCTTCTAACTCAATGAATGTATCTGCTAACTCGTCAACATTAAACATTCCTTTGCAAAATACAGGGCCTGTCTTTGCCTTTGCTTTGGTAAATTTAAGCTTTTCTATATTATCAAGGGGCAGGGTATAGATATCCCAGTCAAATATAAATTGATAATCGAGTCTTACACCTTCTGTAACCCCTTTAAATTCACCAAGCTCTGAACCATAGTTAATCCTTCCCATATTCTCAACAAGTATATCTAGTACTGTCTCACCATCTGGGATGTCAACTGTAAGTCCCTCTTTATTTCCTCTTTCAATAACACCCATAAACTTGCCCCCAAGGAATACCTGCGCCCTATCATGAACATCAATAATAGATATTTGGCTTCCCTTTTTAGGTCCTGTTACATGAGTCCTGTATAAAATAAATCCATAGTTTTGCCCTAGCATTTCCATTGGCTGAGTATGAGCACTCTTCACAGGACTTGAAATTTCATCAAGTGAGTCAAATAATCCAGCCTGCTCTGTAAGCTCTACTCTGCCATATGCCTTCTTTTTAGAAGGTTCAGGTATATAACTTTCATCAATTTTTTCATATTTAGAGATTATATCACGTATTGCAAAATATTTTTCTGTTGCATCCCCTGCTTCATTTAATGGAGAATCATAATCATAGCTTGTTACAGTAGGGTAAAGTTTGCCATCATAGTTTGCACCATTCATAAATCCAAAGTTTGTCCCGCCATGGAACATATAGAAGTTTACTGATGCTCCCATCTTTAACATTCTTTCGAAGACATCTGCAGCATCACCTGCAGGCCTTGTATGGTGCTTCTCCCCCCAGTGATCGAACCAGCCGTTCCAAAATTCCATACACATAAACGGTTTGTCCTTTTGATATTCACTAAGCTTCTCAAATGACTCCTCAGGCTCTGAGCCAAAGTTTACAGTCTTTAATACTCCAGGCAGAGTTCCCCCTTCAAGCATTAAGTCACCAGGTCCATCGGAAGTAAACAATAAAACATCTATTCCCCTTTTTATCATGCCTTCCTTTAAATGATTTAGATACTTTTTATCGTTTCCATAGCTTCCATATTCATTTTCAACCTGCATTGCAATAATTGGACCACCATTGGTGCATAATAAAGGTTTAAGCTTTGGTAAAAGTACATCATAGAATGCATCCACCCTGTCTATGAACGGTTTATTATAGCATCTAAGCTTTATACCAGGCTCGGCCATAAGCCATGCAGGAAGTCCTCCAAATTCCCATTCTGCACAAATGTAAGGGCCTGGGCGGACAATAACATGTAATCCTACTTCGCCTGCAGTCTGTATGAATTTACATATATCTCCCATACCTTCAAAATAGAATTCTCCTGGTTTTGGTTCATGTATATTCCATGCAACATAAGTTTCTACGGTATTGAAACCACATGCCTTCATCTTGAGGAGCCTATCCTTCCAATACTCAGGCACTACTCTGAAATAGTGTATAGCTCCTGATATAATTCTTTCTGGTTTTCCATCATAAATAAAGTCTTTTCCTAATACTTCAAGTTTTGACACAAACACCCCTCCATTATTTTGAGCTAGTAATCTCACCATACTCAAGTTTTAAGCCTGTACATTCAGCGGTTATCTCAATTTTGCCATCTTTAGGCTTGGATTTTAATATTATAGAAGCTATTCCAGCTTCTGCGTTAACAGGATTCTCACCTATAAGGTATCCTGATCCTTTCACAGTAAACTTTACCACATTATTTGCATAAGGTACAACCGTACCATTCTCGTCCATAACTTCCGCATATACAAATACAAAATCAGAGCCATCTGCCTTTAAGTCTCTTCCGCTAGTATCAAACCTCAGCGATAACTTATATGGATCTTTAGGGGTTCTCCTTACATGGTAGGCAGCTTCACTGCCATTTATTATGCCTACTGCTTTAAGTTCTCCACACTCATAATTTATATTTTCAAATGTGAATGGGGCATGTTCTAGCCTTCTGCAGCTTCCCCCATTATATAGATTATCAAAAGTCAGCCTTGCAAGGGGATCTACACTAAACTCTCCCTCATCATCACCAGGCATATCTTTATTTTCTAGCCAGTAATCAACCGTGGAATCAACCTTTTGGTCTGAAAATTCAAGGTCAGGACCATTATCAGGCTTTCTTGTACCTATAAGCTTTCCATTTAGGTATAGGTTAATCTGGTCACAATTAGAATAAACCACCACTTTTTTAGGATCTTCTGAAGGAGTCCAATAATTGGCTATGTAAACCATTGGTTTTCCTATTTTGGGGTTTTGCTGACTTTGGTAAAAGTAGTAAGCAAACTTTGGAAGCCTAAATGTATCAAGTATACCACAGCTGCAAATAGGTTTATCTACGCAGCATCCCCTGTTGTAATCTATTGCCGCCCATATGGCATCGCCTATAGATTGTGGATTGCCAAGGTTTCTGTTATGAGACCATTGAAAATTCCACGCCTGCTGCAGCAGGGCCCTTTCTCCATCTTCTCTGAAAACTCTGGTGGTGCTGTAATGCCCTCCGAACTCAAAATCACCATATTCACGGTCAAAACCCATCTTATCATCAATGGATATAAGCGGTCTAGTTTTTTTATCCTCATCCCATTCTGTATATGGCACATCAAACCCTACGTATTGCGGATTATCTCTTCCTAGGGTATCACCAGAGGTTAGCATCTGATCCCCAGGGTACTCTTCATGTGCTGTTTCGTGACATTTGTGAAAGAACTCATCAGTGGCACCCTTCCAGTAGGTTCCAGTCTCATTTAGGCTTACTTCCCACATTGCCATGCATGGATGATTTCGATCTCTCCTTACCATATCCCTTATGTTTTGAATGACAGTATCTTGGAATAATCCCTCACTGCACCATTGCCAGCCAGGTGTAGGCTCTACTACCATTATTCCTAACTCATCACATGCATTTAGGAAAGATACAGAGTGAGGGTAGTGGGAGAGCCTTATAAAATTAAATCCTGCTTCTTTGAGCTTTTTTACATCTCTATATTGTGCATTATCTGAAGCAGCTATTCCTATATATGGATATTGATGATGACGGTTTGCACCTCTTAATTTTACGGGCTTTCCATTTAAAATAAATCCCTCAGGTTTTTTGCATGAAATAGATCTTATGCCTGCCCTTACATTTACTTCATCCACAGGCAGTTCTCCATCATACACTTTAGTTATTACTGTATAAAGATATGGTGAGTCAGGATGCCACAATTTTGGCATATCTAATGTAATACACTGTGTAAATGTATAATCATCACCATGCAGTATATTAAATAACGCGCTTTCCTCTTTCTTCAGCAAAGCACCTTTGTCATCAAGTATATATGCTGCAACTTTAGCCTCTTTATCTATGCCGTATTCATTTTTAACGTTTGTTTTTATACTAATCTTTGCTGATTTTTCCGAGACATCTGAATATGTGATAAAGACCCCGCCGCCTGCAGTTTTATTTTCATACACAGCATCAGTCACATGAAGTTTATCAGTTACATGCATATATACATTCCTGTATATTCCACCAAAATAGCAGAAATCAAATTTTTCCTTTAGAGGTTTTCCGGGCGGTATATCACCATTATCATTGTTATCTAACTTTACTGAAATTATATTATCACCCTGCCATATAACATCATCAGTAATATCTATAGTAAAAGGAAGATACCCTCCTAAATGAGTAGTTTTATGCCTTCCATTTATCCATACATCTGCTGCCTGCATTGCACCCTCAAACTCGATAAATATCTTTTTATCTAAATATGAAGCATCTACTGTAAAATGCTTTCTGTACCAGCATATGCCCTGATAATGATGAGATACGTCTACAGCTTCAATTTTAGGTGTGTGGGGAAGTATAACCTCCTCCCATGATGAATCTTCAAACTTTAGCTGCTCTGCTCCATTAACATCGCCTAGATTAAATTTCCATTCCCCATTAAAATTAATCATAAGCCTTGCTTGCTTTTTATTATCCATTTTAAGCGCCTCCCATATGCCATGTACTCTTTTTACTCCATATCTCTTTCAACATATTCGAAAAAGTCAAAGTCTGCATATATATTCTGGTACAACCCATCTTGACAGCATAGTCCAACAAACGCACCGGTAAAGCTCTGCCCTGTACCATAATCATCAGATAATTTGCTGGCATCTAAAACTGATCCTATCTTTTCCCAGTCTTTTTCATTTTTTGAGTAATAAAACTGAAGCCTATCATAGTCAACTTTTACTCTCAGGTAAACCCTCTCGCATCCATCAACAGATACACATTCCGTAAGAGGGGATACACCATATCCATCATCGCATGCTGCAATGTTTAAACATTTCCCTTTGTTCTCATCATGAGATATAAATAAATAATAAAATTTGCTTGTATTATAATAGCATATAAGTCCAGCCATGTGTCTGAAGCTGTATGGTTCAAACTCAACGCAGGTGGTAGCTGTATAGCAAAAGGCCTGCTGACGTCTTGCTATCAGGCTCTGGCGATGCCTTGAATTCAAAGAATTTCTGCCCCTTAGCCTTAAATATCCAGGGCGCTTTTTAAGTGAAAGCCAATCATCTTCCACAGATACTCTCAGGCTTTGAAAATTAATATCTAGCTTTTCAGAATCAAAATCATCCCTCACAGGTTTATCATCCCATGGATGTTCCGGCAAATCTGGTGCTGGTACATTTAATTCTGGTTTATTTCCGCCGCTTTCCAAACGCAGCCATCCATCTTCCGTCCATGCAACCTTTTGTATGGCAGTTTCTCTTCCAAGCACGCAGTATCCTCTTGAAGGTATGGGTCTGCCGCATAAATGTACCATGTACCAATCACCGTTTTGAGTCTCAACTAGGTCTGCATGTCCAGCCTTTTGAAGTTTAAGTGTTACATCGTCTTTTGAAGTAATAATTGGATTTGTAGGATCTTCTTCATAAGGTCCAAATATGGATTTCGACCTTGCCATAAGTTCCATATGCTTAAACCATGTACCCCCATGAGCTGTCATGAGGTAATAGTATCCATTTCTTTTATATAAATGTGGTCCCTCTGTATACTTGGTGAATATCTTTTTTATGGGGCCTGTCAAACGCCTTTCCTCTGGCAAGTACTGCTGCATATCAATGGTGAGCTGAGTTTTGCCCCTTCTATAATCAACTGCCGCATATGTCAGCCATTTTGTACCATCATCATCATGGAAAAGTGATGGGTCAAATCCTGCACTGTTTAGATATATAGGTTCAGACCATTCACCTTCAATATCAGTGGTGGTTACAAGATAGTTATGATTGTCATTAAAACCAGCATCCATTGTCTTCACATCAGTGTAAACCAA
Organism: Clostridiaceae bacterium UBA5444; assembly: GCA_002426575.1. GTDB lineage: Bacteria > Bacillota > Clostridia > Clostridiales > Oxobacteraceae > UBA5444. Next base: position 9,419 of record DIRE01000008.1, read on the forward strand.
ATAAAATACACCATTATCATAAGATAGGCATGGTGCAAAAATACCCCCTGAATCAGGATCACCTATCATATTAAGTTGAGATAATCTATTCAATGGATGGGCTATTAACTCCCAATTTTTCAAATCCTTTGAATGGTGTATTTGAACACCTGGAAACCATTCAAAGGTTGAAGTTGCAATATAATAATCATCCCCCACTCTAATAATTGATGGATCAGGGTTAAACCCTTTTAGTATTGGGTTTGTTATACACTTCATATATTAATCCCTCCTATAAACATTGAATTTAATTTGAGCAGGACCTTGAAGATATAATTTTACTTTCCATGAATTATCTGTTTTGTCTTTTGTAACTTCAATTTCTTCTTCATTGCACCCTGCCGCCTGTAGTATATAATCATTATTATTAAAAATACTGCTTATAATAGTAAACTCTGTTCTTCCCATTCCTTGTATATTCAAGATTCCGCCATTATGCTCTTCATCTATGGATATTACATCCGTCTCATTGTCATATGTCCATACTGCAAAGTTTTGAGCTAAAGTTAATATATTTATATCATCGCGCCTAACCTCAAGCTCTATTTCATTGCCGCCCCATAAAAGTACTGCACCTTCAGGAATACTTTCATTTTTCCACCAGTTTATGTTCATAAAATATATATTACGAAGGTTTAATGAATCGCCCCTGTCATAAACCGTGAAATTAACATCTTGTGAACATGAAAGCCATCCTTTATACTTTTCAAGCTCGCATACTCCTTCTCCTAAATCTTCAAGCAGCCCCTCATAAAGTTTTCTTACATTTTTTCCTGCAGGGTATTCATTAACATTAACGAAAATAACCTTCCCGCTTCCAATTGTGTTTTCAATGACTATGGGAAGACCTTCTGTGCTTTCATTAATTACCTTAGCACCATTTAGCTGCAGATTTCCTACCCTTACCTTTTCTCCATCTTTAATTACTGCATCCTCACAACCATTTACTTTTGCTCCTATAAGCTTCTCTACATCTGGAGAGTTAAGGAAATCAGGATTATTGCCAAGGGCCTCACTGCGCTTGCTGTTTTTAATAAGATGAGGCAGTCCCAATAATAGAGTACCTCCCTTTGAAGCAAACTTCACAAGCTTTTCTACCTGCCAATCTTCAGCAGTGTTCCATCCTAAAAATGATAGTATTTTATAACTTTCTAATATATCATCATCAGCTTCAGCAGGCACAATATCAACAGTGCCATAAGGTGTCCCAGTATAATATCCTTGAGGCTCATTAGGACATGGATGCCTATATATTGCATTTAGTACAGACCTTGGATAAAATACTTTTAAAAGATCCCAACTTTCTTCAGGTGTATTAAACTTCCACCCTTCACCTTTTATGTTCCAGGCATTTCCCCTGCCAAAGCACCTCCAGTCGTCATATCGGCCGTGAATAAATGCCATAGGCACATGCATTTTTCCTCTTCTAGAATGTGTTTGTATGAATTTATAAAACTTCTGCTGAACCTCTCTGTTCCTTATACAAGGCTCGCTGAATCTTTCAAAATCTGCATAACATTCCTCTAGCCTCCACAATCCTTCTTCAGTGTTTATTTGATCCACACCGTGCATATAGCACAAATATAGTGCCAGAAAATATCTCCTGTATCTCTCATCACTGTCATGGGGAGTTGTAGACCACTGCAGTGCAAGGTGTGCCCCAAAGCTATTTTTCCTATATGCCTTTGAAGCTCCCCTAAGGGCAGAGAGTATAACCTCATGAGGGCCATACATTAGTTCCGCTCCAAGCCATTCTACTCCAGCCATATAAAAATATTTAAACAGAGTGGAGGGGCCTGTATGCCTTCTTGAAATGTCTTTAATATAACTTACATTGCTCACAAAACTTTCAGCAGCTTGTTTCATATCATCACATTTATAAGGGTCATAATTGTAAAAAACCCCGTTTCCCGTAATGTAAGGTGTTTTAAACAGACTTTTACCCAAATGTTTAGCCATCCTTGAAAGCACATTTGAGAAAAGTTCCTCATCTCTCTCAACCTGCCATGCACCCCAATAGCAGTAAAACCCATCCCTTTCATGGGTCTGATCACCAAGGTAAAAGTCTCCCTCCATCACAGTCCTATCTGGATTAGCACAGCTTCCGGGCAGTTCCCTTGCTTCAAGTATGTTTGTATAGTGCATATCCATGGTGCTGCATAAATTAGCTACATTTTGCCACACTTCTTTAGGAGCCGTCCTTGAACCTGACCACCTATAAACAGGCCTGAATGTAATAAAGTTTCCTATCTGATTATAAAGGTACCATGAAATAAATTCTTTCATTTCCTTAGTATTATTACTTATATATACGGCATCACTTGTTCCTGTCATTATGCCGTCTTCATCATGCTCAACCACACGCTCTATAATGCATTCATAAGCCCTATCCTTAGTTTGGAAAGTAATTTTGGCACCGCCACCACCATTATCATACACCTTAAATCTAACCGTATTAAGTCCCTCATGTTCAAATTCAACATTTTCATTTAGGGGTGTAATATTTGGGTTGCTGCTCTTTAAAGTAGCTCTAAATCCCTTCTCATTTACTGAAACAAGTACAGGGAATTCCTTCCCAGCAGTCACAACTTTGGGACATGATACTATTTTAAATCCATCTTCACTGCATACAAATTCGATTTTCCTCAATTTGTATGGAAAGGCCTCCCTATAATCTGACACAAGTCTTATTGAAAGTTCATTACTTCCCTCATGAATAACCTTTAAAGGTATTTCTATTTCTGAAGCAGGCCACCTATATATTCTCTGAAAAAGCTTTCCTCTAAATATCAATTCATCATTCATCATTATCTCAAAGGAGGGCCACTCTTTTTGAGAAAGGTTAACACCAAGCCAGTTAAATTCTTTCATGTGCTGATTAGATGGTGCAAGCTGAGGCAAAAGATTTGGGAAATCTCCATATTGTAGGTATATATCCTCAACCCATACCGTACCTTCAAACCTCTCCCCGGTTACATATATAAATATACTTTCAATATTATTTTCATTTTTAATGTCTATTGATTTTTCATTCCAACTGCATGTACCCTCTCCAATATCAATTGTATAAACTTCATCAGGACATACAGAAATATCTCTAGGGTATCTTCCCTCATGGGTGTAAAACACTTCAGCAACAAGCTTTAATGAGCCCCCAGGATGTATCTTAACATTTTCCTTTTTGCACCATAAGCCAAATTTTAATTGTGCCCCACTACATTCCTTAATTTCAGGAAGCTCCCCCAATATGTCAGACCGCACTACCTTATAATAGGCTGACAAAGGATAATCCTCTCCATTTGACTTAAGCTTTAGGCTGTACCTGCTATGATGTGTATTGTTGCTGCACAAACTATCATCAATATCCCTATAAAATGGGGGAAAATATCCTTCCGTCCTCCATAAAGGATTCAAGTCAACCTCTCCTATGAACCTTAGCTTATACTTATAAGATAGTTTTTCACGAGAATTATATCCTATTTCAGCCCCAGGAAATGTACACTTTAGGCTCTCCCCAGGCTTTATATAATAGTACTCGCTGCGTCCTACCTTTTCCCCTGCAATGAATTCATCAGGCAAAGTATAGAGAGTTTCTAAACCGTCTTTTTTTACCATTGCAATCAACTCCTACCACAAATAGTTGTATAAACATATATGTGGGGCTGCTGCATAATGAATAAAAATGTATATTAAACAGTTGCAACAACCCCAATCTATTTATTATCTCTTATTGTATCTTTCAAGGGCATCTTGCTGTATCTTTATTGCATCTTCTATACCCATATTATCATTTTTAAACATGGTTGGAAGCACTGTCATAACCTACTTTCTAGTTATTAAGCATTCCTCGCCTTTCTTCATAACTACTTTAAAATTACTGTCCTTTTCACAATCAACATTAACATCTCTATTAGCGTATCTTAAAATAATCATTTCACTATCAAAATTATTGTGTACGTAATATTCTCCGTCTTTCGAAGCTTTTAATTCTATATATATCACTTTTTCGTCTTTTATTTCTGAGGAAACTAGTATACCATTCCATCCCCTGAGGGTATTAAATGATGCACCTTTTACTTTCCACTCCTTTGGTATTGCAGGGAACACTCTTATTACATTTCCATCGGTTTTAAGAAGCATCTCTTGGAGTGCATCTGCAGCACACATATTTCCCTCTAAGGTAAATGGCCTGTAATGTAATACTGATACCCCACGTTTTTTATAATCACCATTTAAGTGGAAACCGTTAGGAGAACAGAAGTTTTCCCAAAACAGCTTTAGCTGGTAAGCGGCACCTTCTCCATTTTCCTGAACTGCATAAAGCTCAGCCATCCATGTAAATGAATAACCTACCCATAGGCCGGTTCCAAGAACCTCTAAGTTACTAATTGTAGCATCTATTATTTTCCTGTCCTCATAGTTTGAATTATAATCAAGGAGCCTTAATGGATAAATTGCCATGGCATGGGAATGATGCCTATGGCTCTCTTTTAAGGTTTCATTTGGCCCTAGCATCAATACATTTTTTTCATTTACACAAAGGCAATCTAATTTTTCCAGTGTTTGTACCCACATATCTTTATCATCGTTTTTAAGAACATCGGAAAAATAAGAAAGACTCTTAAACAGATATATAAGCAGTGATAAATCAAAATTACTATTAGGTGTAATCCCTGCTACACATCCATCATGGGATTCCGGTGATGAGGATAGTGGAAGCTTTAATTTGCCTTTTTCGTCAGGTTCCAGCCACCTCATTACACATAACGCAGTTTCCTTGAAGTAAGGATAGACCTTTTCTTTAAGGAACTCATCATCTCCAGTATATCGCCAGTGCATGTCAAATGCCTGGCAAAGCCATATCTGGTTTGTAAGATCCAAAGAAAACACTGGTGAGCCTCCTAAGGGTTTTCCCTTTATGGTCATAACAGAGGGAAGGCATAACCCTGGAGCATCAAAAAATGTACGTGCAAACTCCCGCGCCTCAGGTACAAGATCCCAAAGAAAGTCAATAAAACTTTCACCCTCTTCTATATGGTTAGATTTAAGATAGTGCCAATAGCTTAGCTGAGTATTCAAATCACTATGGTAGTCTCCCTTCCATGGCGGAAGACTGCCTTCATCTGCAGTCCACACACCCTGAAGAGGCATTGGAGGGCATCCCTTTCTTGAGCATGAACCAAATAGATAGTTGGTAAGGTACCACTGCTTTTCAAACATTTTGTCAGGCAAGCTTATTGAGCTTTTACCCCAAAATTCTTTCCACCAAGCAGTGTGACTTTTAAGCATTTCCTCGTATCCTGCATCTAGAGCATCTTTTACAAGTTTTTTTGCGTCTTTAATCCATGTCTCTCCATCATTGCTGCAGCCGATGTAGTATACTATATCCTTGCCATTATCAATAGCTTTTTCTCCCATAAATATTCCATATTCAAATTCTTCAGCAGTTTTTTGTACAAACCATTTTAGCCCGTCCGCCTCATATTCCTTTCTTTCAGGATAGGCCAGCTGCCTAAGTGAATCATTAAAATCTTCATCATCTATTTTAAATGCAGATTCTTCTGCAGAAGAATCTGCATTAATACTCCCAAAGTCATGGGGCAAAATACTTATCTTAGGAGCATCTATATCCCCCTTCACTCTAATCCAGCCAAACTTTTTTACAGCATGAAGATAGGTATTTACTACAGCATATTTCTCTCCCCATTTCAAAGTAACCTCAGCTGTTCCTGTATCAAGTCTAAGCCTGCTTTCCACGTTTTCAGGCTTCTCTTTAAAGGTCATTTCAAGCCGTCCTGCCGGAATCTTCGTGGGAGTCGGTTTAAAATAGCATTGGTCAAACCTTTTTCCTATTTCATCATAGTTTTTTTCTTTTGAAAGTTCTATAAACTTTTTATAATTAAACTCTTTGCTTAGTGTTTCTTCTGCAGGTCTGTTATCCCACAGATCTGCCCTATCAAGGCTAAACTTTAGCGGCTCACCATCTCCCCAAACAAGGCATCCTGAAATGCCATTTCCAAGAGGAATTGCTTTGTCCCACCGCATTATAGGACTTTGGAAGAATAAATTATTAAGTTCTTTTTTCATAACAAACTTCCTTTCATTGCAAAAACTCTCGCCTGAATAAATATATTTACTTATCCTTTTATTGAACCTATCATAACACCTTTAACAAAGTATTTTTGCACAAATGGATATACGCACAATATAGGAAGTGTCGAAACAACTATTGTGCTGTATTTAATTAAATCTTTATACGCATCTTGCTTTACAAACTGGCCTGCACCTTTAGGCATACCGTTCATCATTTGCCTTGTATCATTTGATATTAATATCTCCCTTAATAGAAGCTGCAGTGGATATTTTGACCTATCCCTCAAGAAAATCATGGCATTAAACCAAGAGTTCCAAAATCCTACAGCGCAAAACAAACCTATAACTGCCAGTGTTGCTTTTGAAACTGGAAGTACTATCCTAAATAGTATTGTAAAATCATTGGCACCATCTATTTTAGCAGACTCTATAAGGCTGTCAGGTATATCTCGAAATGATGTCTTCATAACAATAAGGTTCCATACAGATATTGCTGATGGAAGAATAATTGCCCATCTAGTGTTGTCTAAATGAAGCCTTTGTACCTGTAAAAAGAATGGAATTAATCCACCACTAAAAAACATTGTAATTGTAACCATAATCATTAGTGGCTTACCAAAATATAGGTCTTTTCTTGAAAGTACATAGGCTGACATTGAAGTTAACAGCAAATTTAGGGAGGTTCCAGCTATTACATAAATAAGAGTATTTAAAAATCCACTTATAATTTCTGAATTCTGTAATACAAGTGAATAACCATTAAGGGTAAATCCCAATGGTTTAAGTAGGAGTCCCTGATGCTGCATTAATTTATAAGGATCGCTGAAAGAAGCAAACAATACATACAAAAGTGGATAGGCACATATAATCATAAGTAAAACAAGTATTATTGTATTAAACACACCAAAAACCTTTTCTCCTGTACTTTTTTTAATAGACATTTTATCACCCCTACCATAAACTTGTATCAGAAATCTTCTTACTGAGCTGATTAGCAAATACTAGCAGTATAAATCCAATAGCTGATTCAAAAAGTCCTACTGCTGTACTGAAGCTATAATTTGCATTAATTAATCCTTTTCTATATACGTAACTGGATATAACATCAGAAGTCTCATATGTCAAAGGATTATATAACAAAATAATCTTCTCAGAGCCTACACTCATTAATCCTCCTATGCTGAGTATTAACATTGTTACAATTGTAGGCGAAATCCCTGGAAGTGTTACATATAATAGTTGTTTCCACCGCCCCGCTCCATCTATAGTAGCTGCTTCATATAATGTAGGATCTATGCCTGAAAGTGCGGCCAAATATATTATGCTGTCCCATCCTATACTCTGCCATAGTCCTGAACCTATATAAATAGTTCTAAACCACTCAGGCTTTGTGAGCCAGTTTTGAGGCTCTACTCCGAAGATGGATAGTATTGAATTCAATAATCCATCAGTTCCTGTAAAATCTATAATCATACCACATATTACAACAAGTGAAATAAAATGCGGTAAATACGTAATCGTCTGCACACAGCGTTTAAACTTATCTCTTCTCACTTCATTTAATAGCAGTGCTAATATTATGGCAGCAGGAAATCCCCACAAAAGTGAGTAGATGCTAAGAAAAAATGTATTTTTAATTGTTCTGCCAAAATACATGCTATGAAAGAAAGAACTAAAGTGCTTTAACCCAACCCATGGGCTTCCCGTTATTCCAAGCGTTGGGCTATAATCTTTAAATGCTATAATAACTCCATACATAGGTATATAGCAGAAAAGTATAAAGAATACTATCATTGGGATTGCCATTATATAAATATATTTATTTCTTTTAATGTCCTTACCTATCTTTTCCCATGTGCTAATCTTTCGTTTGCTATTAAATTCACTGTTAATCTGTAATTCACTCATAGTTTACCTCCTCGATTAACCGATTTATTTTCTCGTATTTTGTCATCATTTTTGAGAAATATTAGGGTTGTATAGATATGTAGATGGGGCTGCTGCACAATGAATAAAAATATATATTAAACAATTGCAACAACCCCAATCCAATTATTATTTATTAATTATTATCTCTTATTGAATCTATCAAGGGCATCCTGCTGTATCTTTATTGCATCTTCTATACCCATCTTTTTAAGCTGATTTATATAGTTGTCAAACTTGCTCAAAGGCTCAGCTCCAGTTATAAACTTCAGTATGCTTTCACCTTTAAATGTGTTGATTTCAGTCATAACTGATGAATACTTATCATTCTCTTCCGCAGTCATGCTTGTCATAGGTATACAATAGTCATACTCTGCCTTGGACCATGTGTCCATACAATCCTGTGATTCCGGTGAGAATGGAGGACATGCAGCCCAATCTCTAAGGTATGGTCCTATGCCACGCTTGTATTTCTCTTGTATTGTCCAGTAGTCACCGTCAGGATTTTTAGTCATCAAATCTGTAAATTGAGGCTTGCCATCAACCATCTTATAACTTACATCTTCAATTCCATAGTTGTATAGCATAGCTCCTTCAGGGCTGTAAGCATAATCAAACCATTTAACAGCCTCTTCAGGATGTTTGCAGGATGATGTAATAACTGCCTCATAACCCTTATTGTTGTAATCAACCTCTCTATAGTGTACATTTTCACCAGGTTTTAATGATGGATATGGTGCTGCAGCAAATTGACCTTTTGGGTCTGCAGACTTTAAAGCAGCAGAATAGGTGTCAACTGATCCATATGGTCCCATGAAAACTCCTGCTTTTCCTGATGTAATCATTGCTTCTTTGCTCTTGTTATCACGTGTGGCGAAGTCCTTATCAATAAGGCCTTCCTTATACCATTTGTTCATTGTTGTAAGGTAATCCTTAAACTCTGGTTCATACGGTCCATATTTTACCACACCATCTTTCTGGTAGAAATAAGGTCCAATGTCATAAGCACCGACGAAAACCCCGAAATAGTCAACACCGCTTTTGTTCATCATCAGGGGTGCCTGTACATTTTTCTTTTCCTTAAACGCTTTTAACGCAGTGTGCCATTCATCAATTGTTGTTGGTATTTTTAATCCAAGTTCATCTAGCCAGTCTTTACGAATTTCTGGGCCATGCCATGCTGGCTCATCCATTGTTTGGATGCAGGGGAATCCCCATATGTTACCCTCATCTGTTATGGTTTGCTGTGCTATGTTTTTATCGCTTTCCCTAAGCTTTTTAAAATTTGGAGCATATTTATCAATTAAATCATTTAATTTAATAAAAGCCCCATCATTAATTGCCTTATCAACTCCTCCGGGATATGCACTGCCATAATCCTGAATAATATCAGGCATGTCATTTGAGTTGATCATTATGTTAAATTGCTCTTGTGCCTGTCCTTCAGCTGGGTGTATAAATTCTATATGAACACCCGTCCTTTTTTCAAGTTCTTTGTACATTTCGCTTTCATTAAGGCTTTTTATTGCCTGCGATGGAGAAAATTCTATCCAGTATGTCAATGTTACTTTCTCATCTGGGTTAGTAGCATCTGCACCTTTACTATCCCCGTCCTTTTTGCCACATCCTGTTATAGATGTAACGATTAATCCCATTACAAGGAGTAAAGATATTATTTTCTTCTTATTCATTATTTTCTTACTATTCATTTGAATATTGACCCTCCCTTTCGTAATGCCATTAATTAACTATATTAAGTTGTATGAATTAAGCGGCCGCTTAATTTTTATGTTGAACTGTTTTTATTATAACAACAAACACTGCATTAACAAATATCGAGTTTTTTCACAATTATCAAAAAAGTACATATGGCGTATAAAGGAGTGCGAATTGCATATACTTTTCAGAATATTCATGCCTATCAATTATCATTTATTTCACTATTATCATTTTCAAACATGGGTGTAAACCCTGCCATTGCCTACCTTCTAATTGGGAAAAATAAATTATTAAGTATTTTTTTCATAACAAGCTTCCTCTCATCATTATCATTTTTAATGCATTAATAATAAAAGGCTTTGCCTGCATATAAAGCTATACAGGCAAAGCCTTTTATCCCATCCCTGTTATTGCATTCCAGCGTATTTCCCAGGGGTTATCCCTTCATACTTTTTAAATACCCTAATAAATGCAACACTGTTGTAATATCCTACCTTTTCAGCAACATCCTTTATGCTTATATTCTTTTGCTTCATTAATTCTTTTGCTTTTTCTATTCTAACCCTATGAATATATTCTAGTACCCCACTTCCTGTCTCCTTCTTAAAAACTCTGGTTAGATGTACATCGCTTACACCAATTTCATCTGCAACCATGGAAACGCTTAAATTTGGGTTTTCATAGTTAGATTCAATAAAGCTTACTATATCATCTTTTATACTTGTACTATTTTCCTGACTTTTTCTTTCCATGTATTCACTTAGCTCATCTAATATACTGTCCATCTCATTTTGCAATTGTTTGATGGTTACACAGTTAAGCAACCTATCAGCAATATTGAGTTTGTCCAAAAATTGTTTATCACATACAATACTAAGTTCTTCCATAATATTTAGCATTGTGTTTATAATACCAAACATACGGCATTTCACCATTTGTACAGAGGCAAATGGAACGCTAAAACTCTGCAAGAAAACAGAGTCTAGCACCTCCTTTGCCTTATTATATTCGCCTGCCATTATAAAGTTGGTGAACTGCTTTTGCTTCTCTGCTCCAAATTCGTATTTAGCTTCGGGATCTTTTAAAGCATTTATGTTAGTATATTGTATGATTTTTCCCCCGCCCATTAACCTTTTATACTCAAATGCATCGATAGCCTCTTTATAGGTTTCCGGTATTTCTTCATAACCTTTATGTATATCACTTATTGACACGGTAAAATATATATTAAATTTTTCTTCAATAAAGTCCGTTGCCATCTCTGCAATAGCTAGCATATCCTCCTGAATCTTTTCCTTTTCCTCATCACAGACATTAATTAGGCAGCACAGCATTTCATCAACTTCAGCCATATATGATGTACTGCGCTCTCCTATCATCTCCTGTATTGTATCTCCAATTATAATGTATATATTCTTAAGAACATCTCCATTTGGTACTTGACTGCTTCCGCTTCCAATAGAGTTTATATCAAATGCCTCAACATAAAAGAGCATAGAAGCAAAATATTCACTAGTAAACTTAATATCGTTTGATTCGCATGCATCTTCAATTGTATCCTCAGGCTTTATCTGTCCCTTAAGAAGTTTACATAAAAAACTATTTCTAATAACATCATTTTGCTGCTCAAGCCTTTCATGTATTTTTTGATCCTCATCTATTATTCCTAGTATAGATTCTTCAATGAAATCATATCCCACATACTTTCCTTCAGTTCGCTTGTCTCCCTTATTTGTAATTATTTGAATTAATCTACCTACTGGGTTGTAATTCATCTTAGTAAGAAAATAAGCTGCAAGTATTCCTATTAATAGGCACAGCAAAATGCTAATATATGTAACCTTCCTTACATGCTGCGCCTTTTGTAGAAATACCTCCTTGGGTAGTACTGACACATACTTCCAATCACTAACCTTAGAGGAAACATAAGAAACAACCATTGGTTTACCATTTATCTTTTCATGGAGTATATCATAATCTTTCCCCAATTCCTCGTATTTTATGGGTTGAGGCAAATTATATGTACCCGTAGATGCTATAACGTTGTTATGGCTATCTATAATGAATATTGTACCCTCATCCATCCATTTGACTTTATTTATTTCTTCCTTAATAACGTTTTCATCCATTACTATAACTGCGGTTGCAGCTGGCTGACCTACACCAGCTAAAGGAAACGACTGCATAAAGGCAACGCTTTTTTGTACAGCTCCTCTGTCGTTTAAACTTTTTATAGGTATATAGGATCTTACATGCTTATCTTTAATAGTATTTATCCATTTATCATACGTCATATTATCATCACATTTATAGTAAAACTCATAAAAATCCTTTGAGTCATATTTTCCTCTTGGAGATAATATGAAATCATTATAATTATAATAAATATAAAAATCATCTATGAAATTATTAGCAGCCTTATACGTCTTTAAATCTTTTATTATGTTTGTTAATGTAATTATGTGAAAAGGCTGTATTTCGTCTTTTAAATACATGATGCCAATATTTTTCGCATCCCAACCTGCCTCTAGGCTCATGCCCTCCATACCTTTAAGCTGCCCATCCATTACCTGCTGAACCTGTTTTAATGATGCAGTATGTGCCTTGTTTATTTCATATTCAATTACATCCATTGCCTCACCATATGAAAAGGTTATAATTACTAAGGGCACTAACAATATTAAAATATATGATGCAAGCCAGGATAAAAATATATTTTTATTCCTAAGCTGAGAGATTTTCGACATAAAATTGCTCCTTAATTTATATAATATTATATATTGTACCACTATAATAATATTCTACAATTATCGATAAATACCTTCTCTAAATAAATTACAATAAATCACAAAGTATTAGGCCTCTCTTCAAATGCCGCAGGCAGCTCTATAAGCTGATCAACGTATAAAAAATAATAGGCAAAGCATACATAGAATATGTAGCCTACCTATTATCATAGTTCAGTTATTATAAAAGCCTCTTTTACTGTACATTAAACTTTTTTGTATACCACACTTTTACAATCTGTGTTAAAACTATATAGCACAGTAGTATAAGTGCTAAAAATGGCCAATAAAGGGCTGGAAGCTTTACAAAGCCTAATGCTTTACCTATTGGTGTATTTATTAATAATGCCCCAGTACTTACTATAAGAAGCGATGTTATCATAAGAGGTTTGCTTGCCCTGCTTTGTATAAATGGAATCTTATTCGTTCTTATAACATGGATTATAAGCGTCTGGGTAAATAAAGATTCAATAAACCAACCTGTTTGAAATAATGCGGGATTGTTCCAACAATTAAATACATAAAGCATTAAAAAATATGTGGCATAGTCAAATATAGAACTTATAGGGCCTAAAAATATAATGAATCTCTTTATATCATCTATAGCCCATCTTCTTGGCCTTTCAATCCACTCTTCATCAACAGTATCTGTTGGTATTGCAGTCTGAGATATATCATAAAGCAGGTTGTTTGTAAGCACTTGTATTGGAAGCATAGGTAAAAATGGTACGAAAATACTTGCGCCAATTACGCTAAACATGTTGCCAAAGTTTGAGCTTGCAGTCATTTTTATATATTTTATTATATTCCCAAATACCCTTCTCCCTTCAAGTATCCCCTCCTCAAGTACCAATAGATTATTTTCAAGCAATATTATATCTGAAGATTCTTTTGCTATATCAACGGCAGTGTCTACTGATATTCCAACATCAGCAGTTTTGAGCGCTGGAGCATCATTTATGCCATCACCCATAAACCCAACAACATGGTCTTTGCTTTGAAGTGCTAAAATTATTCTCTCTTTGTGCATTGGAGAAAGTTTTGCAAAAACCGTTGTATCTTCAACTTTACAACTAAGCTCATCATCAGACATTTTATCTATATCGCTTCCAAGAAGTATAGAATCTATTGGAAGATTAACCTCTTTGCATATCTTTTTTGTTATTATCTCATTGTCTCCTGTCAATATCTTTACATCTACTTTGTGCCTTTTAAATCTTGCAATAGCCTCTTTAGATGTTTCTTTTGGAGGATCTAGAAATGCAAGAAAGCCAAGAAGTGTCATACCATTTTCATCTGAAACAGAGTATTCAGATTTATAATTTGGCATAACTTTATAGGAAACAGCAATTACTCTATATCCCTCTCCATTTAATTCATTAACCATTTCATCTATTTTACCGTTAATACTGCCTATGAAAGGTTCCGTACCTTCTTTTGTTTCATATCTATTGCATAGCTTTAAAACCTCTTCTACTGCTCCTTTGCATATTAGTACATCTTCCATCCTTTTGTTTCTTACTACTACAGACATTCTTTTTCTCATAAAATCAAAAGGTATTTCATCAATTTTTTCATACTTTTCCTCAATATTAAAATCAATATCACAATCATCGTCATCTTTATGATTCAATATTGCAATATCCATCAAATTCTTAAGGCCAGTCTGATAGAAGCTGTTTATATATCCATATTTTAAAACTCTAGAGCTTTTCTCTCCATATATATTTAAATGCTTTTCAAGTTCAACCTTGCCAATAGTCAATGTCCCAGTCTTATCAGTACATAATACATCAATTGCTCCAAAGTCTTGTATTGCATTTAATCTTTTAACTATTACCTTCCTTTTAGATAGAGAAATTGCGCCCTTTGATAAATTTACAGTAACAATCATAGGGAGCATCTCAGGAGTGAGCCCTACAGCAACTGCTAAAGAGAACAAAAATGCTTCTCCCCAATTACCTTTAGTAAGCCCATTTATTACAAATACCAATGGAGCAAGTACAAATATAAATTTAATCATAAGGTAGGTAAATTTATTAACGCCCTTATCAAAGCTTGTCATTGGTCTTTCTTCTACAATCCTACTGTTTAGCTCTCCAAAATAAGTTTTTTCTCCAGTTACTTTAACCACTGCTATAGCCGTTCCACTCTCTACATTTGATCCCATAAAGCAAAGTTTTGGGTCTTCAAGAGGGCTATAATTCTTATTGTCTTTAGTATTTACACTTTTTTCAACAGGCAAAGACTCTCCTGTAAGTGCGGACTGGTTAACAAATAAGTCTTTAGCTGATAATAGCTCAAGATCTGCAGGTATCATATCCCCAGATGATAAATGAACAATATCACCTGGAACCAAGTCCTTAAGAGGCACTTCCGTCTCTATACCATTTCTAATTGCTGTTGCAGTTGTTGTAACCATTGATTTTAATTCTTCAGCGGAATTATCTGCCTTAACCTCTTGAATAAAGCGAAGTACAACCCCCATGCCAACCATAAAGCACATTATAACTGCAGCCGCACTATCGCCTGTAACATATGATATAACTGCAAGAACGAGTAAAAGTATTACTAGTGGGTTTTTAAAATTTTGAATCAATCTATAAAATGTTGAATGCTTTTTTTCGCTCGCCATCTCGTTTAGGCCGTATTGTTCTATTCTGTCTTCCACTTGTTCATCTGATAGACCGTTTAATGTTGTATCGTATGCCTTTAAAATAGATTCAGTATGATTATTATTATTATTGTTCTCTAAATTATTAATAATCCTTTTTAGCTCCATAACAATACCTCCTTTTGGCATTGTTATTCAAGCAGCGTTTAATCTATTTTATAATTCAAATGTAAGTAATATGGTATGGCTGCAAGAATAACAATGGTTATTAAGTTTTTTCTGCTACTATCCCCTGGCCCAGCATCATCGTCATCTTCCATACCAATCACCTCCAAACAAGAATTTAAAAAACCTTTACTCATTTTATAATAAACGAGTAAAGGTTAAAAAGACAAAAAATACATCCATCTCTACTCGTTGAGCTTTAGCTCTGCATAGCTTTAGGAATAACCCAGCCACATTAAGTAGAACCTTAAATCGGCAATACTTGCTGGCCCGTTGGCGTCTCTAGACGTTTCTGGGCAGTAGCGTTTATCCATACAGTAACCTCACCTAACAAGATGAAAATTATTAAATTAATTATGTAATTACTATAACTATAATACACCTATTGAGTTTTGCTGTAAATATCTTTAAAGCAAATAGCCTTCCATAGCAGCAATAACAATGATCTTTATACATTTATATTATGCTGCCTTTTACCTTTTGACACTAAAAAAGCTAGATTCAGAGATATAAAAACCTAGCTTTTTGTGTGTTAATTAGCAAGCGTTGTTGTCTTTCCTGAGCTAGGTGATGACATCGGGTTTAATAAAAAGGTTTTCTCCTTTTCAATTTCCCTCTTACCAATTCTGTCCGCTTATTATTGTCCTCAAAAACGCTTTGCTTAATTTCAAGAACTCTAAAAGTATTCATACCATTCCTCCATTTCATATTACAAGCACATTTTCTCTAATCAGGTTCTTTGTTCAAGCCACAACTTTGCCTATAGTTTAACATAGCGTATGTTACAAACCAATTATTTTTCAATAAGGCGGTAAATAGATAAAATAAAAAAGGCTATTGATTTTTGTCGCAAATGATTATATAATAGAGGATGTCGCAAGAAATTGATGCCGAGTGGCCAAACGGTAAGGCACCTGACTCTGGATCAGGTATGTGTAGGTTCGAATCCTGCCTCGGCAGCCAAAAAGTAAAAAGCAAGGCTTTAAGCGTTGATAATACTGTATTTATAGTATTAACGAACAACTAAAAACAGCTAACTGATTATTCGATATAAAAGAGGGTAGTCAGTTAACTGTTTTTTTCTTATGCTTTTGCTTAATATCTATAAATGGAGCGATAGGGCAGGTAGTTTTTTTATCTGCTTTTTTTATTTAAAAAGATACTTTAATTACTTGAATTTTAGCAAAGTGTTTTTATAGAATAAAAGGAAAGAAAAGAAGGAGGTGATTTTATGTTTTGCAAATTGAATTTGCTTTTAAGTATAGTCGCAAATATTTGCGTTATAGTCAGTTTTTTAAAGAAAAAATAACCTTGAAAATTGAAAGCACAAAAAAAAAGTAGGATTAATTCACTATAGATACTATATTATACTCTTGCTAGCTCTTCACTATTTACTATTTACTGCCTTATTTTATCTAAAACTCTGCCTAAAAACTTAATTGCAAAAGTAAATTAGCCTCAAAATTAAGTACCTAGCCCTAAGGCTAGGTGCTTAATTTTAATATACTATTTTTCTATATAATCAATATATTTGTTATATGCTATTTCATCTGCTTCTCCAATTAAAGTTACATGATCCTCATTGTATTCCTCTGATGATATTACGCAATCATCATATATTGCAGATTTAATAGACATTTTATCATAAGGTATATTAAACTTTACAGATTTAATTTTATTGTATAATCTTTCTTCCAATAAATCCATGAGGTTTTCAATGCCTTCACCACTCTTTGCTGATATATAAACTACATCATCCATATTATTTGGATATATTGGAAGGTCATCTCTATTTTCTACTTTGTCAATCTTATTTAACGCAATTATAATTGGCTTACTTGTGTCCTTAGTTTGGTTTTTATCTGTATGCTTTATGGCACCAAGCTTTTCAAGGACAGAATTTACAGCTTTTATCTGCTCATCTGCATTTTGCGAACTTGCATCCACAACATGGATTAACAAATCTGAATAAACCACTTCTTCAAGGGTTGCCCTAAATGCATCCACAAGATCATGAGGAAGTTTCCTTATAAATCCAACGGTATCAGACACCAAAAACTCTCGCCCATTATTGAGTCTTATAAGCCTTGTAGTCGGGTCTAGTGTTGCAAATAGCATATCAGCTTCAAGTACATCCTCTTTCTTTATAGATGCATCAGGCTGATAAACATCATACATACGATTTCTAAGGGTTGACTTCCCTGAATTTGTATATCCAACAAGAGATACAACTGGAACCATACCGGAGCTTCTTTTTTCTCTTTGTATACTTCTATTCTTCTTTACCTCATTTAGCTGCGCTTCAAGATCTTTTATTCTTTCTCTAATATGCCTTCTATCTACTTCAAGCTTTGTCTCTCCAGGGCCCCTTGTACCTATACCTCCTCCAGTTCTTGAAAGCACCGTACCTAGACCAATAAGCCTTGGCAGTGCATATTTAAGCTGTGCAAGTTCAACTTGAAGTTTTCCTTCCCTTGTTTGAGCCCTGCTTGCAAATATATCTAGTATAAGCACCGTCCTATCAATTACTTTAACCCCCATTATATCCTCAAGATTTCTAACCTGAGCACCTGAAAGTTCATCATCAAATATTACAGTATCTATACCATGGGATTGACATAGAAGCCTAATCTCATGTGCCTTTCCGCTTCCTATATAACATGCAACGTCTGGTTTTTCTCTTCTTTGAAGTATTTTTTCCATGACCTTGCCGCCTGCTGTTTTCGCCAATTCCTCAAGTTCATCCATTAAATCCTCATTGCTGCCTTTATTATTTGGAAGTTCAAGACCTACAAGAAGCACCCTTTCCTCTCTATGGCTTTCCGTATCCTCTGGTGTGCTTGTGTTTATACCTTTTTCTATATTTTTTATCTCATCTATTATATCCATATTCTTCAATGAATCTTTATATATTGGCCCTTTTATAATATATGAATCGCCAAGTTCCCTAAGTTCAGGTGTTAATAGTCCAATATATATATTGCCGCACTTTCCTTCATTTACTCCCACTGCTGCCATTAAATCTAGTCTTTGATCAACTAAGGCTGATGTATCCACCGAAGATAGCTTTCCGCTACCATTTGGATGGGTATGTATACATCTAACCCCCGACAGCCTCCTATCTCCCCTTCTAAAGTCAAGTGAGGGCAAATCCACTGTATTAGAATCGCCTATAGAAACATCCATAACCCTTCCTCTTCTGTTTACAAAAACCGATATCTCTCTTTGCAATACATCTGTCATTGATACAATTATATCTAGTATTTCACCGCTTATTAGCTCATTTTGCAAAGTTTCTATTTCATATACTTTTTCTAAAACTTCTAAATAGGAATCTCTAATTCCTTCTATTTTTCCATTTACTTTCATAAAATCACCACCAGTACATATATTTTATCATAATAAGGGGTAATAGGTAATAGGTAAGAAGTAGCTTATATAGTGCTAGTTCTTACCTATTACTTATTACATTTTCACTTTTAACTCTACCTATTCACTCTTACCTCTTAACTAAAAAAGCTGTTTCTATAAATAT
>DIRE01000017.1 GCA_002426575.1 Clostridiaceae bacterium UBA5444
ATTTAAATCCACGCTCCTATATAAGGAGCGACAGCAAAAATAACCTAAAATTGCATTAATCTCATCAATTCTATAGTCATTTTTGATATTTATTATAATTATGTAACCACCTCCATGACAATATATTACTTTTAATGACACATATCCGCTATTTTCGCGGTGCGAAAGCCCTAACATTATAATGTTTACTATACCCTCGCACTAAAAAATAAGAGTTCCTTCGACATCAAAAGACTTTTTCGCTCCTATATGAACTACCTTATTTTTATAATTATTACCTAGAAAGTAGAACCTTAAGCTATCTTTTTCTTTATCAACAATTTGTTCAAGTTTATACTGAACCTCACGGCATTTAGCAGCATCTAGTACACACTCAAATACTGAATTTTGTACTCGTTGCCCATAATTTGTACACTGTTTTGCAACTTGCCTCAGCCTCTTTCTTCCCTCTGATGTTTCTGTATTTACATCATAGGTTATTAAAACTAACATCTTATCACCTACTTCCACATAAAAGGAGGATATCCATCTAAATCGCCACGAATAAAGCGGGCTAATAGCATTGCTTGAACATAAGGTACAAGCCCCCATTCCAGCTTTTCCTGTAAAAATGGATGTGTAATTACTCCCTGCTTTTTATCCTGCCAAGCCTTTAGTATTATCTTCCTTGTATCATCATCCATTATAACAGCGCCATTTTCCTTTTTTATAAATCCTTTTTCATTTATCTCTCTTTTGTTAATTAATGAAATAACAAATCTATCCGCATAAACTGAACGCAACTCTTCCATCATATCAAGTGCAAGTGATACCCTTCCTGGCCTATCACGATGCAGAAAGCCAACATATGGATCTAGCCCCACAGTTTCCAATGCTGCTGCAACGTCATTTGCTAAAAGTGAATATATAAATGACAGCATTGCGTTAACATTATCTAGAGGAGGTCTTTTGTTCCTTGAGTGAAAGTAGAAATTTTCCTTCTGTTGAAGTATTAAATCATCAAATACACTAAAATATTGAGATGCTGCTTCCCCCTCAAAGCCACGAAGTTTATCTAGGCTTTCACTTTGCTCAACTAACTTTATAGAATTTGCAAGAGATTTTGAAGCCTTTTTTAGCTTGTCAGTATCAAGCCTTATTGCATAATCACGAACTGCACGTTCAATAACCCAACGTTCATTAAAGATTTTCCCAATAATAAAATTCTTTGCAATCTTATTGCTCTCTTCCAAACTATCAGAAATTCTATATTGGGTCTTTCTTAGAGTTACATTTCCCCTAACCTCCCCAACTACCCTTGCAAGAAAACTTCCTCTCTGGGTCATAAAAGTTAATGCTATATTTCGCTTTGCACAAGCTCCCATTAATGCGGGACTTGCCCCCGTGTACCCAAATGTTACGATACCCTCTAGGTTATGGAATGGGATTCTTGTTACTTCTTTTTCATCTTTAAATATCACAATATTTTCTCCATCAAGGGATAAATAAGCGTCTGGAGAAGTTACATATAATGTGTTTAGCAACTTCCTCATTCCTCAACCCCCATCAAGTTCTTCTCTATATATTTCTTAACAGAGATATTTTTACATAGTCTTGGCATACAAATTTCAGTTAATGAACACGCCTTACAGGCTTTAGAAGGCTTAACCTTAGGAGTATATCTTCTATCATATAATTCATGCATTTCTTTAGACATTGCCTTTACCTTTTGCCGTAAATCATTATCTAGAATAATTTTATGTCTGTGTCTTGTTTCCCCATAGAATAGAAATGCCTCTGGTATCTCGCATAACATCATCTCTTCGAGGCACATTGCCTGTGCACACAGCTGCAGTGCATCAGCATCATTCTCCTTAGGCTTTCCACGTTTATATTCTATAGGAATAGGTTTATACTTCCCATCCCTGCCAAATATCTCTACCCCATCAGGTGTCTTATATAATTCAACAATATCACAGGATCCTGTAAACCCTAAAGAATAAGAGAATACCTTCATGCCTCTTGATATTATCAAATCACCACGCTTTTCTGCAAATAAACCATCGTGAGCTATTTCATGAAAAATATCGCCTTCAATTGTTCTAAGGTTTTCCTCCCATTGCTGCTCAATATGTATCAACGCCCATTGCCGCCTACAAAATGAGAAATGCTGTATTCCAGACAATAGGAGGAAATCCTCCTCCCTATATTCCATTATATATTTCTGGGATTAATCCATCTAAAGGTTCATTTGATATAGTGAAGTCACTTATATCCTTAGGTGATTGAGTATTAGGAATAACTTTCAAGCTTCTATGAACCTTTGCAGAAGAATACTGTCCCATACTTGAATTATGTTTCCACCAGTATAGTTTACATACCTCCATACTACCATCAGGTCTAGCAGAGGAACAATCATTCTCAAAAAGTGTGATTAAAGCCTTTTTTATAAGCTCACTGTCTTCCTCACTAAAGCCTGTCTTTTCAGCTAGCTGAGTATTTATGCTCCCATAAAAAACATAAACTCCAAACTCAACTCTATGCTTCATACCCATTGTATCTGGGCTTTTTTTATCAGGATCCTTACCTGTTTCACCATTAACGCTCTTGGTAATTTGCATGCTTGATATTTCAATTGGTGAAACACTAACAGCTGGATGTATTGATACAGGTCCTCTTATTCCTATTGAAACAGAATTATCAGTACCTGCTTTAAATGCAAACACCTGTCCAAAACTTCTAACATCTATCCACTTTTTACATGCTAATGCAGCATACTGCTCTTTATCTTTGCTTAACTTCTTAAGTTCTGCATATCCATCTGCCCTGTCTTTAAGACTTCTATAACTATCATATCTTCTTTCATCCATTTGAACAAATATCTCTTGTCCCATATCTTGTAAGCGATTACGTACTTTCCTCTTAATGCATACATCAGAGATCTCACCATATCCTTCATAGTTTTCCCTTGGCCTATTACCGTTTAGTGGATCTCCATTCGGATTTGCATTCTTTACACTTATCACAGCTGCAAAATCGACCTTATTTACAAAATTACTCATCTTAGTTTCCCCTTTCGCTTTGTGAATTTAACCTTTTCTGTGCAAGCTCTTCCATCCTTTTATTCCTTTCATCAATAAAAATCTGTCTCTGGCAATAGTATCCTAATATATAACTGTCTTCTAATTGCTTTGGGCTTATAAAATCTTCATAGGTTAACATCGAGTTTATACTTGTCATAAGCTCTACTAAGCCTGTTCCTTTATGTCCTATACGAGATATATAGGGTCTTAGCTTGTCTGTAATAATACCCCAAGTCTTATATGGATGCAGTTTAAATTGATGCATAAGCCTTTCTGCATTTGTGTCCCTTTTCTCTCCAGTAGAATTTAATGCCCATTCCTCTATCTGCTGTGCTACTGCTAAAAGTCTCCCAAAAAGATAGCTCCTATCCGTTTGGTTTTCATCAAGTGCCATTGACCATTCCTCCTTAAACTTATCATATCTATATTTTTTTACCAAAGCGCATGCAATAGTTAATGTCTTTTCCCATTCCCACTTTTCCATTGAAACAGGGTTTGAAGCACGATTTACAGTAGAATTTACAATATCAATTGGTAATTTTTCACTATCAATAATACATGGTAATAGTCTTTCTATAGTTGCTTTTTTGAGCTTATCACTAGCTTTATCACCATATGCGGCTAGAGTTATATCTTTAGGAGATGGAGCACCTATAAAGGTAATTTGCTTATACTTTTGTTTGCCTTTTTCATCAACCCCGTCAGGCACTTTTTTATAAGTATGTCTCCAAATACAAGTCTCATGCCATTTTTTTATTCTGCTTAGAAAATCCGTGCCATTTAGCTCACGATAATATGTTATAGATAATCTACCAGTAGTTGCAGAATCTAACCCCATTATAATAATCTCTGCCTTTGTATCTAAATCACAACCATAACCTGCAATTGCATTGTTGAGCCTTTGTGCAAATTCTTTTTCTGTTGATATAGGCATTATCTCTTCCTTACCAAATATACCATATTGAGTATCATCAAGGATCCCAGGCATATTCTGCCCCTTTGTTCCCCAAGCAACTATTGCTTGGTCACCATTTTTATACCCTTGTCTCTCAATAAGCCAGCGGAGTTCATTGTGTGCCTTTTGTGATGCCTCATAACTAATACTTACAACCTGATTCTTGTCTGCAAAACGCCCGCGATAGGTAAATCCAGTAGAGTCATTTGCAGATATAAGTTTTGCTTTATCTGCTGTGTTTCTAATCTTTGAAGGGTGTTTCTCTGAACATGGAGCTTTCTTTCCCATTACATAGCATAGTTCAACATCCTTTTGAAGACTTAAATAATAACTAATATAGCTTTCATAAACTTTCTCATCAAGCCATACAGCTGATTCATCCTCTTCTGGAATTTCAACCTTGAACCTTACAAAGGCATCACTTTGATTGCTTATACCTATTTTTGCATCCTTCAAAAGTCTTCCATCATTATCACATTTCAATATATTGTATTTTATTAAATCAGCCATCAGCGTTCTCTTTTTTAAGTAGCAATAAATTGCAGATACCTTTTCATTACTATAAGTGGAATTACACCATTTTCCAAGCATCTCTATATACTTATCATAATATTTCTCACCATTTTTCTTTGATACATAGTCAGCATAATCCCCTGCCACATATTGCAATTTGTCGCAAAGAGGGTGTGGCGCTATACCACTGCTCCTTGTAGCAGAATCCTCATTTACGGGAATAATCGTAATCGCATTATCTTTTTCAACCTCCATTGCCCTTAAAAAGTCTCCATATCCATTTATGATAACCTCAATTTGTGCATTTTGTGTTGAATGAGCAACAGGAAGGAGGATGGTACTATTATCGCCCCCCATATCGTCTACTTTGCCTTTACAATTCTCGTAGGTTTCATAAAGCTTATAAACCCAGCTCAATATGATCCTCCCCCATTTCAAATTCATCAAGCCCACTGAAGTTATGTTCATCAAATACTTTAGGCTTCATTGATGAAATTTCACGCTTTATTGTACATTCATCAGGTCTTATAAATTCTATGACTCCATCTTTCATCACTGGTGTCCAAAGCCTTGTTATTAGCTTATCTTTCCCTGTCTCATCAGGATAATCAAACCCATGAAACATTAGCCCAAATGATAATGAACCATAGTTATCATATGCACCTTCTCCTTCTCCAAATTTACAAGGTTCAACATAACCTTGACACTCGCGAGTACCTAAAAAGATATCCCGCCTTCCACCACGTTCAATCATTCTTTTAGCAATTTGAAAGTGTTTATCCTCATTTCTATCCTTTTCCATGTTTGGTCGGTTATAATTCCATTCAAAATGAGCCTTTACCTGATATTCCACATTTACCAGATATGTATAGATTGACAAAGTATTTCCCCCATTAAATCCTATAGGGCGAATCCCCTGAGACTGAGTTTTTATTAGATTCATGACCCTAACCTTATCAATTATCCATATTATTGTTGGTTTCCAATATACGCTCTCAAGTATTCCTTTAAGTGCCTGATAAGTCGGTACTTGATAAGAGAATTTTTCTCCCCCAATTCTATT
Source organism: Clostridiaceae bacterium UBA5444 (assembly GCA_002426575.1). GTDB lineage: Bacteria > Bacillota > Clostridia > Clostridiales > Oxobacteraceae > UBA5444. The sequence continues at coordinate 5,594 of DIRE01000017.1, forward strand.
AATAGGATCGCTAAAAAGTGCATATCTTCCACTTACCCTAAACTCCACACTGTTTTCCCATTTCATCTTTTTCACCTCCATCAAACATTATAAAAATCCATTGGCTGTTTTTCTAATACTACACCTAAGTCTTCTCTATAGAAGCCTTCTTTAAGTGCAAGTACTCCGCCATTATTTAGTTGAGTAATGGCTCTAATATCTTCTAAATTTCTTTTATCAGTGTCAAATATATTTACTGAGTACTGCTGTGCTTCCCTTAGATACAATTTTAATTCATCTAAAGAACAATCCCCATTTATGAGGGTTATTATCTCCTTCCCCCTTCCATATGGAACAATTATCCCTGTTGTGTTTTGATCTATTACTTTAAAGTTATTTCCTGCTGTTTTAAATGCTTGTCTTAGCATAAGATTTGGAGGATAAACATTCCTCCCTTTATATGCATTGAGCCCTTCAGTATTTAAAGATAACAAATCATACATAGATTTATCGTTATTTGGTTTAGGCAGTGTATAGTTCATCTCATCCTTCCGATTATAAAAATAATACCTGTAATATCTTTCCATAATCTTTGGAGATAGTAAATCATTATCAAATTCATCTTTATTTCTGTTAAACTCCTCAAGGACCCTTTCAGTACACTCCTGTCCACATTTTATATCTACAAGCCTTTCTACATTTTCGTCTGCAACATTTACTATATAAACATTGCTGCATTCTCTTTCACCGTGCCTATTGCACCTTCCTGCAGCCTGAATAATACTATCAAGCCCTGCTAAAGACCTTACAACACATTCAAAAGATATATTAACACCAGCTTCTATTAGCTGGGTACTTATACAAATTACCTTTTCCTTACCTAAACTTTCTTTTACACTTTTTAAAACACTCATTCTATTTGCCGGACACATATTCGTGCTTAAATGAAATATCTTATACTGCTCATTTATACAGAGGTTATTATTTACTTCCTTAAGTTCATTAAAAAGTTCTCTTGCAGAAACCTTGGTATTAAGTATTACCAGCACACTATTTACCTGCTCTATTTTTTCTAATATAAACTTTTTTAAAGATTCTATAGTGTATCCGCCAATAATCCTTTTATCTACTAAATCAACACGTTTAAGCTGTTTAAATTTATCTTCAATGTTTAATACCATATCAGCTTTATTGCTTAACTTTATGGGCATTTTTGTTTTTGATAAAAGTGGCTGCGTTGCAGTACAAAGTACTATAGTCGTATTACAAACATTAGATAAGAAGTTGATTGCACTATTAAACATATTTATACACTTAATGGGGATTGTCTGAATCTCATCGAATATAATAATCGAGTTTGCAAAGTTGTGCATACGCCTTACTCCTTGGGTTCCTCCATTAAAGAGGGTATCAAGAAATTGAACCATAGTTGTAAGAATAATTGGGCTATCCCATCTTTCTGTTAAAAGTTTATAATCCTCTGATTCATTATCTGAAATAATGTTTGAATGGTGCTCTAGTATAATATCCTCTCTTCCCAATATATCTCTAATTTCCTTGGCATTTTGATCTATTATTGTGGTATAAGGTATTATATAAAAAATTCTATCTTTATTATGCTTTTTTGCATGTTCTATTGCATACCTTAGACTAGAGAGGGTCTTTCCTCCACCCGTTGGTACTGTTAATTGGTATATACCTGTATCATATTTAGCAAAATTCTTGCAGCATATAGAAATTTCGCTCCTTAATTCATCTATTTTGCTTGACTTTTCGTATTTATTTATTTTATTCTCAAATGTATCTGAAAGCTCATCCCACAGAGCCGATTTGTCTATGTCCTGCTTGTATTCCTTTCCTTCCATAAATGTATATGTATCATATCTATCAGCATCAATAACACAGCTAAGAAGGTATTTTTCTAGCATCCCTATGGCAAATCTCCCAAACCATTCAGAGTCATTTATACCTTTTATTTTATTAAGAGCTGTAAATATCTCTTCTGTAGACTTTTTAAATAAGTTATCAATATTAGGTGTGCCTGAATATTCTTCGTTAAAATTATGTAGTGCTTCATTATAGAAAATTTCCTTATTTGTATGCATTCTGTGAAAAAAAGTATCAACACCGTCTAAGTCTAAGCAATCAATAAGCCCCCCATGATGAGAACAAATGGCTAAAGATATAATCTGAGCAGTAAGTTTATAATATGGATCTGGCGAATTGTAAAAGTTATCATATATAAATTTGGCTCCTGCTGTTGAGTGGTTTATTTTACCTTTGAGAGATTTATCATTAGGGTTTAGAGAGCAATTATGTATATATTCATTAAATATATCTGTCCCCTTTCCCATATCATGAAGCAGTCCAATTAACTCTGCTGTAGCCCCAAGGGATGCCTTTTCTCCATACTCCTTTGATAGCCTAGATACATTATTTAAGTGCTCCACAACACTTTGCTTTTTCGATGTCTCTGTATTAATATGCGCACAAAACACTTTTATCCTCCTATACTTTACAAATAATTATATATATGGTTATATTGTACACCATATAGCCATGTTTTTCCATGCATTTCATCAAATAAATTAGGTCTGCTAAACCTTCCCTATCTTTCAAAAATGTAAGGTAAAATAATTATAATGTAAGCTTAGTTTATGGATAAATTGCAAGACTTCTATTATACTTATAATAAAGATGGTTTTAGGAGGTGTCCTCTTATGCATGAAGGTAAAATTATCTTAAATAAGATCAAAGAAGTATTATTATTTATACTTCTTGCTATATCCTCATTTTTCATGCTAATTTTTCTTTTAATCGGTTCTGGCATAATTTATTTGTCCAAATGCATTTACAATTTATTTAATAATATAAGTGAAAACATAAATTCAAAAAAGGGAACAAGCCTTTGTAGGGGCCGTATGCTCTAACAAAAACTACTGTAGAGGAAGGAAGTCGCTAAATGAAAATAGTTACAGGACAGTTTAATGATTCATATCTTCCCATAATGGATGGAGTTGCTAATGTAGCAAAGAATTATGCTTATTGGCTAAATAAAAAATCTGTAGATAGTTATGTTATAACCCCATCCTTTCCAAACTATATAGACGATGAAAGTTTTGAAGTAATTCGCTACTTCTCTATGCCAATTCCACAAAGGCCGCCATACCGCCTCGGGATAACTGAGTTTGATCTTCCTTTTAAGAGAAAAATTAATGAAATACCATTTGATATAGTACATGCCCATTGCCCCTTTACTTCAGGAAAGTTTGCATTAAGACTTGCCCGCAAGAGGCATATACCTATAGTTGCAACCTTTCATTCCAAGTATTATGACGACTTTAAAGAGGCTGTTAAATTTGACTATGCAGCAAAGTTTATGGTTAATAGAACAATAAACTTTTTCAATCAGGTAGATTTTGTGTGGACTGTAAATGATGCTACCGTAGAGACTTTAAGGAAATATGGTTTTAAAGGCAAAATTGATGTAGTACCAAATGGCACTGATTTCGTTCCACCTAAAAATAGGGATGAGCTTTTTAATATGGTAAATAAAAAGCTAAATATTACTGATACCGAAATAGTCTTTTTATTTGTTGGACAACTTATATGGCAAAAAAACCTAGCCCTCATAATTAATTCTCTATCCTCTCTTAAAGGAATGGGCATAAATTTTAAGGTGATTTTTGCGGGTGAAGGATTTGCTGAAAATGAGTTAAGAGAAATGGCAGCAAACAAGGGAATTTATGATGATGTAATATTTACTGGAAAAATACTAGATAGAGAATATTTAAAAGCTTTATTTATAAGGGCCGATTTATTTTTGTTTCCATCACTATATGATACATCAGGAATTGTAGTACAAGAAGCAGCTGCAGTTAAATGCCCTTCACTTTTAGTCGAAGGATCAAATGCAGCTCAAAATATAATCAACGGATACAATGGTTTTTTATCAGAAGATAATGAAAAGGCCTACGCTGAAGAAATAAAACATATTTTATCAGACAGAGGTAAACTTCCCAATGTAGGTCATAATGCCTACGACACATTGTATACAAGCTGGGACAAAATAGTAGACGAGGTAAGGATGCGTTATATTGAAATAGTTAAACACTATAAGTAACCCCGGGTAACCCAGGGGACGGTTCATTCACATTAACCACTAGGACAAGCCTCCCAAATAGCATATGTGCATGAACCGTCCCCTGGCTTGTCCAAACAGCGTAGATGAATGAACCGACCCCTAACCCCA